>NZ_JBXFWG010000012.1:0-97492 GCF_056854535.1 Stenotrophomonas sp. STEN054
CGGACCGCCTCGATCTTGAACTCATCGGTGTACCGCTTCGTGCTCATAATCACCTCCGCCTAAGCCATAGTTTATGGCTGCGAGGTGTCTACGGAACCCTGGGCGATTCAGCACCGCGAATACCAGGAGCAGAGTTTCCGTTGGTATGCAGGCTCAACATCACGTCCACACCAAGATGATTGGCATAGTTGGGGCGAGTGCGAATGTCTTCATTCACCTCTCGAATACGATCAGGGCTGTTCGGCAACTCATTCCAGATGTCAACACGCTCAGGTAAGGGCGCTTTCAGGTGATATCTGGAAGACATAAGCTCCCAAGGGTGCCCGGACTCCGGATGCGGGTCTGTAGAGCGACTGCGAGCTCGATGCACGACCAGTCCGCTTCGTTGCTCGAGCAAGCCCTGCAACTCGTCACCATACTCCGGACTCAGCACATCCTCCTGCAGTCCTAGCGGCGCTGGGCGCTGAAACTCCCATGCCCTACTAGGATGCAAGGCGATGTATCCATGACTTGATGAAACCAAGGCCTGCGAATGCGCGGATCTGGATTTCACCGCCTCCCGCACAGGATGACCTTCGGGAAAATGAACCCTCATCGGCTTGCCCTGAAAGAGGAAGTCCACGTCCAGAATTTCAAGGCCTGCGCGCTCCGAGTAATGCCGAAGGTCGGCAGCCAACGGTATGAGGAACAGCTCCCCATAGTTCTGGTCATCGCCTGGAAGATACCCGGGCCCAAAGTTGACGACCATCCTGCGCTTTCGCGGCTCGATCACGATTCCGACCGTCACCTGCCTCAGGATTCCTCGTTGCTGCAGATGACTCGTCAACCGGGCGCCCACCTCCTTTTCAAGCATTGCCGCGAGTTCAGCATAGATGCGTGGATCTTCCATGCCAGGCGAGATCGGAGCCTCAGACGCCGACACCTGCTGCGGAAAAGCCAAGCCACAAACAACTGCCAGCACAGCCAGACGCATTCCTTTCATCTTTGATTTCTCCGTTGAAGTGGGTGCGCCGATCCTGCAGCGCCCCCACACCCTGTGCCACACCAATCCTGCGGTCCTCCACCAGCCACGCACAATCGAAGATTTACAACTTTCCTCACGGCGGCCCCGAAACAGACCAAGCCAATTCCGCCAGTCCCGTTCGCACCCGACCTGCCCTATCCTTTCCCCCATGCCTTCCGCCCGCTTCCTCGACACCCTGCAGGCCATTCCCGCCACCGACTGGGATGCGCTGCACGACGGCCGCAACCCTTTCGTCAGCCACGCCTTCCTGTCCGGAATGGAAGCCCACGGCTGCCTGCGCGACGACTGGGGCTGGCAGCCGCAGCACTTCACCCTGTGGGACGGCGGCACCCTGATCGGCGCCATCCCCGGCTACCTGAAGACCAACTCCCACGGCGAGTTCGTGTTCGACCATGCCTGGGCCAATGCCTACGCGCGGCATGGTCGCGACTACTACCCGAAATGGCTGGGCGCGGTGCCCTATTCGCCGGTGACCGGGCCGCGCCTGCTGACCCGTCACGATTCAGACAGGCCTGCGCTGCTGTCAGCGCTTCGCGAGCAGCTGTCAGGGCTCGACGTGTCCTCGGCGCACATCAATTTCCATACGAGCAGCGATGACGAGGCCTTCAGTTATGACTGGCTGTTGCGTGAGGACGTGCAGTTCCAGTGGCAGAACCCGGGCGATTGGACCACGTTCGAGCAGTTCCTCGGTGCGATGGACCACAAGCGTCGCAAGAACATCCGCCAGGAGCGGGCAAAGGTCGCCCGCCAGGGCATCAGCTTCCGGGTGGTGCATGGCGATGAGGCCAGCCGCGCCGACCTGCAGGCGATGTACCGCTTCTACCTGCAGACCTTCCTTGAGTACGGCAATGCGCCGGCGCTGACCGAGGCGTTCCTGCGCCACCTGGCGATTTCGCTGGGGCGCGGACTGGTGCTGTTCCTGGCCGAGCTCGAGGGCGAGCCGATTGCCGGTGCACTGTGCCTGCGCGGAGGCGACACGCTGTATGGGCGCTACTGGGGAGGGGCAACCCTGCCCGGCCTGCATTTCGAGGCCTGTTACTACCAGGGCATCGAGTATTGCCTGCGCGAGGGACTGATGCGTTTCGAACCGGGCGCGCAAGGCGAGCACAAACTGGCGCGAGGATTCCTGCCCACGCTGGTGCGCAGCCGGCATTGGGTGGCCGATGCGGATTTTGCCGAGGCACTGCAGGAGTGGTGCCGGCAGGAACGGCGCGACGTGCGCCGGTACCGGCAGGCGTTGATGGGGCACAGCCCGTTCCGCGCGGACGAGTGACCTGCGAACCAAGGTTGGCATCTGCCAAAGCGACCGCCGGGCATGGCCCGGCGCTACCGGTGCGGCCGTCGCTACAATGCCCGCATGACCCGCCCGTTGCCCTGGCGCCTGGCCGATGCGCCGGATTCGCCCTTCCCGCCCGCCGAGACCGCGCTGCGCAAGCCCGACGGACTGCTGGCCGTGGGCGGCGACCTGCATCCGCTGCGCCTGCTCAACGCATACGCGGGCGGGATCTTCCCGTGGTTCAGCGAGGGCGAGCCGATCCTGTGGTGGTCGCCCGATCCGCGCATGGTCTTCCGCACCGATGGCGTGCGCCTGTCCAGCCGCTTCCGCCGCCAGTTGCGTGCCAGCACCTGGGAGGTGACCGCCGATACCGCTTTCAATCGGGTGATGCGGGCCTGCGCCTCCGCACCCCGCCCGGGCCAGGACGGCACCTGGATCAGCCCGGAGATGGTGCACGCCTACAGCCACCTGCACGACCTCGGCTTCGCCCACTCGTTCGAGGTCTGGGACCAGCAGTCCCTGGTCGGCGGCATCTATGGGGTGGCCATCGGCCAGATGTTCTTCGGCGAAAGCATGTTCAGCGGCGTCAGCGGCGGCTCCAAGATCGCCCTGGCGGCGCTGGCCGCGACCCTGCACCGCTGGGGCTGGCCGCTGGTCGATGCCCAGGTGGAAAACCCGCACCTGCTGCGGATGGGGGCCGTTCACCTGCCGCGCGAGGAATTCCTGCAGCATGTCCGCCAGGCGGTGCGCCGGGAGGGCCGTGAAGGCCCGTGGACCCAGGTCGTTGGGCGCATGCCAGCCCGTGATCTGGCGGCAAATTAACCAGATCTTTGCAAGCTGGACGAAGGGCGCGTAAAATACTGCGCCTTAGGCCCAGCGTGGCCGTTTTCTGAACCGCACAGGACTACATGTCGAAAGACGATTCCATCGAGTTCGAGGGCACCGTCAGCGAGACGCTGCCGAACACCACTTTCCGCGTTCGTCTGGAAAATGGGCACGAAATCATCGCCCACATCTCCGGCCGCATGCGCAAGAACTACATCCGCATCCTCACCGGTGATCGGGTCAAGGTTGAAATGACCCCGTACGACCTGACCAAGGGTCGTATCACCTACCGCATGAAGTAAGCGGTCGGCGCTCTGCGCCATCCTGACAAGGCCAGCCTCGCTTGCTGGCCTTTTGTCATGCCTGCAATCCGGCCCTGCCGGAGGTCACCCTGACCGAACACACCGTGGCATCGGTCAGGCCGCCTTGAGGCAGATTCGCATTCGCATCGTTGGCGGCAAGGTGGTACCCGATCCAGTCCGGATCGCCATCCCCTGCCCCGCCATGAACATGCACTCCCTGCCCGCCCTGTTCGCCGCGCTGGCGCTGTCTGCCGGCACCCTGCTGGCGATGCCCGCGCACGCCGCGGATGTACCTCCTGCCGGAACGAAAGACTGCATCCAGCTGGACACCGACCTGCAGCTGGTGCGCGCCGGCGCATCACGCAACATCCTGCTGCGCAATGGCCAGGACCATTACGTGGTGCACTTCAGGGATGACTGCAGCAAGGCCGGCTACTCGCGCAAGCTGACCTTCGTGACCGATGGCGAGCAGGGCCAGGTCTGCGGCGCCGGGCGCACCGAACTGCGGACCGATGGCGGCAACTGCGCCATTGCCAGTGTCGAGCCGATCGATGCAGCGGCTTTCAAGCAGAAGGCGCGCAAACGCACCCGCTGATGGCAGACACAACAAGGGCGGCCGAAGCCGCCCTTGTCCTGCAACATCCATCAACCCGCGCCCTTACTCCACCGTTGCCGGCAGCAGGCGCTCCGGTTCGGCGTGGCTCTCAACCACCAGCTCGTCGTCGCGCACGTCGATGCTGACACGACCACCATCGACCAGCTTGCCGAACAGCAGTTCGTCGGCCAGCGGACGCTTGATCTTGTCCTGGATCATGCGCGCCATCGGGCGGGCACCCATCAGCGGGTCGAAGCCGTGGTGGGCCAGCCAGTCGCGCGCGGTCGGGGTGGCCGACAGGCTGACGTGCTTTTCCTGCAGCAGCATCTCCAGCTCGATCAGGAACTTGTCGACCACGCGCAGGATGTGCTCGAAGCCCAGCGGCTGGAACTGCACCACCGCGTCGAGGCGGTTGCGGAATTCCGGCGTGAAGCTGCGGCGGATGGTCTCCATTGCGTCGGTGGCATGGTCCTGCTTGGTGAAGCCGATCGAACGTCGCGAGGCCTGGGCCGCGCCGGCATTGGTGGTCATCACCAGCACCACGTTCTTGAAGTTGGCTTCGCGGCCGTTGGTATCGGTCAGCACGCCGCGGTCCATCACCTGCAAGAGGATGTTGAAGATGTCCGGGTGGGCCTTCTCGATTTCATCCAGCAGCAGCACGCAGTGCGGGGTCTTGACGATCTTCTCGGTCAGCAGGCCACCCTGGTCGAAACCGACGTAGCCCGGGGGCGCACCGATCAGGCGGCTGATCGAATGCGCTTCCATGTATTCGGACATGTCGAAGCGGACAAGCTCGATGCCCAACTGCAGCGCCAGCTGCTTGGTCACCTCGGTCTTGCCCACGCCGGTGGGGCCGGCGAAAAGGAAGTTGCCGATCGGCTTTTCCGGATTGCCCAGGCCCGAGCGGGCCAGCTTGATGGCCGAGGCCAGGGTGCCGATGGCCGGATCCTGCCCGAAGATCACCATCTTCAGGTTCCGCTCCAGGTGCTGCAGCACGTCCTTGTCGGTCGCGCTGACCTGCTTGGCCGGGATGCGGGCCATCTTGGCGATGATCGCCTCGACCTCCTCGACGTCGATCAGCTCCTTGCGCTGACCTTCCGGCAGCAGGCGCTGGCGGGCACCGGCCTCATCGATGACGTCAATGGCCTTGTCAGGCAGCAGGCGATCGGCGATGTGCTTCACCGACAGATCCACTGCAGCCTGCAGCGCCTCGTCCGAATAGGTCACACCGTGGTGAGCCTCGTACTTGCTCTTCAGGCCCTGCAGTATCTCGTAGGTTTCACCCACGGTGGGTTCGACGATGTCGATCTTCTGGAAGCGCCGCGCCAGGGCACGGTCCTTCTCGAAGATACCCCGGTATTCCTGGAAGGTGGTCGAGCCGATGCAGCGCAGCTCGCCCGACGCCAGGGCCGGCTTGATCAGGTTGGAGGCGTCCATGGTGCCGCCCGACGCCGAACCGGCACCAATGATGGTGTGGATCTCGTCGATGAACAGCACCGCGTTGGGCACCTTCTTCAGCGCGGTCAGCACGCCCTTCAGGCGCTTCTCGAAATCGCCGCGGTACTTGGTGCCGGCCACCAGGGCGCCCAGGTCGAGCGAGTAGATGACGGCATCGGCCAGCACGTCCGGCACGGAGCCTTCGACGATGCGGCGGGCCAGGCCCTCGGCAATGGCGGTCTTGCCGACGCCGGCCTCACCCACGTACAGCGGGTTGTTCTTGCGGCGGCGGCACAGGACCTGGATGGTGCGCTCGATCTCGTCGGCGCGGCCGACCAGCGGGTCGATGCGACCGGCCCGGGCATGTTCGTTGAGGTTGCTGGCGAATTCGGTCAGGGCATCGCCCTTGGGCTCACCGTCCCCGCCCTCCATGCGGCCATCACCCTCGGGGGAAGACGGCTGCTCGCCCTCCTCGCCCAGCTTGGCGATGCCATGGGACAGGTAATTGACCACGTCCAGCCGGGTGACGTCCTGCTGGTTGAGGTAATAGACGGCGTGGGAGTCCTTTTCGCCGAAGATGGCCACCAGCACGTTGGCACCGGTGACCTCCTTCTTGCCCGAGGACTGCACGTGGTACACGGCCCGCTGCAGCACGCGCTGGAAGCCCAGGGTCGGCTGGGTATCGCGGCCATCGTCTTCGGCCAGGCGGGACACGGAGGCCTCGATGGCCTGCTCCAGCTCCTGGCGCAGGCGCTCGGCGTCGGCGCCGCAGGCCTTGAGCACAGCCTGGGCGGACGGGTTGTCGAGCAGTGCCAGCAGCAGGTGTTCGACCGTCATGAATTCATGCCGGGCCTCACGGGCACGCTTGTAGCACTGGCCGATGGTGTGTTCGAGGTCTTTGCTGAACATGGATTACTCCGGCGGCAGATGGGGACAATATGCGGCCTGACTACGCGATTTCCATCACCCTAGCGGATTGCTGCGTTCAGATGGCGTTAGCAGTGCGGATTGCTTGATCATCGTTCACGCCCGGGGAGCCCGCCGGAGCTTCGGCGAACCCTACCCGAGCCACCAGCGATTGCCACGTGATGACCCGCAACGCGCCCCGCCCGTGATCTTTGCGGGCAAGGCAGGCGGATTTAACGTGAGCACGCAGACGGGGCCAGAGAACGGCCATGGCTGGAACAGTGCGGATTACCGGCGATGCGCCGGAGTCAGGCCTTTTCCATCGTGCAGAGCAGCGGATGCTGGTTCATGCGCGAGTACTCGTTGACCTGGGCGACCTTGGTCTCGGCCACTTCGCGGGTGAAGACCCCGCAGACACCGCGGCCGCGGGTATGGACGTGCAGCATCACCTGCGTGGCCTTGTCCAGGTCCATGCTGAAGAACTGCTGCAGGACGTCCACCACGAAATCCATCGGGGTGTAGTCGTCGTTGAGGATCATGACCTGGTAGAACGGCGGCGGCGCCACTTCCGGGCGCGCGGGTTCCACGGCAATACCGTGATCGTGATGGGATTCGGGGGAGGACTCGCGGGGCATGTGGGCATTATAGAGGGTGCGACGGTCCTGCGTCGGCCCGCCTCGGAATGGACGGCACGCACGGCCGCCGTCACAATCAACGCCTGTCCCCCACGTTTCACAGGATTTTCATGAAAAGGACCCTTCTGCCTGCCCTGCTTTTCGCCCTGGCTGCCGCCGGCAGTGCAGGTGCCGCGACCGCCGCAGAGAGCAGCAAGGCCGACGCCGCCATCGCCCGCCATCTGGAAAAGCTGGGCTACACCTTCGAGGTGGACGAGGACGGCGATTACCAGATGGTGTTCGATGTCGAAGGCGATCGCACCCAGATCGTCTACGTGCGTTCGGCCGTGGAGGACTTCGGCAGCCACAACATCCGTGAGATCTGGTCGCCGGGCTACGTGTCCAAGACCGCGCAGTTCCCCGAAGCCGTGGCCAACCGCATGCTGGAGGACTCCCAGGACGCCAAGATGGGCGGCTGGGTGAAGCAGGACAAGACCGCCATGTTCGTGGTGAAGATCGACGCCGATGCCACCACCGACCAGCTCAGCGACGCCATCGATGCAGCCATCCGTACCGCCGATGCGATGGAGCTGGAGTTGACCAAGAAGGACGACCTCTGAGTTGAACGCTGTGCAGGACCCGCGCTGGGCACCGCATGCCACCGTGGCCACCGTGGTGGTCGACGGCGGCCGCGTGTTGCTGGTGGAAGAAACCATCGAGGGGCGGCAGGTGCTGAACCAGCCCGCCGGCCACCTGGAAGCGGGCGAGAGCCTGGCCGCCGCCGCCCTGCGCGAGACGCGCGAGGAGACCGGCTGGACGGTGGAACTGACCGCCTTCATCGGCTGCTACCAGTGGACCGCGCCTGACGGCACGGCGTTCCTGCGCTTCTGCTACGCCGCCCGCCCGCTCTCGCACGACCCGGAGCAGCCGCTGGATACCGGCATCGACCGCGCGCTGTGGCTGGACCCGGCCGAGCTGCAGGCCGCCGGGCCGCGCCTGCGCAGCCCGCTGGTCTGGCAGGTGGTGGCCGACTACCTGGCCGGCCAGCGCCACCCGCTTTCCCTCGTCCAGGAGGTCGCATGAGCAGCCCAAGGGTGATGGTCGGCGTGTCCGGCGGCGTGGATTCGTCCGTGGCCGCCTGGCGCCTGGTGCAGCAGGGCGAAGCCGTGGCCGGCCTGTTCATGCAGAACTGGGCCGACGATGGCAGCGGCGACTGCCGTGCCGAGGATGACCGCCGCGATGCGGTGGCCGTCTGCGGCCTGCTCGGCATCCCGTTCCACTTCCGCGATTTTTCCAGTGAGTACTGGCGGGGCGTGTTCGAGCACTTCCTGGCCGAGTACGCCGCCGGCCGCACGCCCAACCCGGACGTGCTGTGCAACCGCGAAGTGAAGTTCAAGCATTTCCTGGACGCCGCCCGCGAGCTGGGGGCCGAGCGCATCGCCACCGGCCACTACGCGCGGGTCGCCCAGCGCGGCCAGCAGTGGCTGCTGCTGCGCGGCGCCGACCGTTCCAAGGACCAGAGCTACTTCCTGCACCAGCTGGGGCAGGAACAGCTGGCCGCCACCCTGTTCCCGATTGGCGACCTGGAAAAGAGCGACCTGCGCCGGATCGCCCGCGACGTCAGCCTGCCGACCCATGCCAAGAAGGATTCGACCGGCATCTGCTTCATCGGCGAGCGTGACTTCCGCGAGTTCCTCGGCCGCTACCTGCCGGCGAAGACCGGCCAGATCCTCGACCCGGCCGACGGCAGCGTCATCGCCGAGCACCCGGGCGTGTTCTATTTCACTCTGGGCCAGCGCGAGGGCCTGAACATCGGCGGCGTGCGCGGCCGCCCGGCGGCGCCGTGGTATGTGGTCGGCAAGGACGTGGCCAGCAACGTGCTGTACGTGGACCAGGATCGGGACAGCAAGTGGATGCTGTCCGACCGCCTGCGCTCGGAAACCGCGCACTGGATTGCCGGGGCCCCGCCGGCCCGCCGCTTCGAGTGCACCGCACAGACCCGCTACCGGCAGCCGGACGAGCCGTGTAGGGTCGAGGTGCTGGACGATGGCAGCGTGCAGGTGACCTTTGCCCGCCCGCAGCGCGCCGTGACCCCGGGCCAGTCGCTGGTGCTGTATGACGGCGACGTCTGCCTGGGCGGCGCGGTGATCGCCGCCACCGATGCGCCGCTGGAACAGCGCCTGCGTACCACCCCTTCTCCTTTTGAGGTAATCGCTGCATGAGTTTCACTGTCGACGACCGCGTCCTGGCCCTGGCTGGCATTGCCCAGGCCCTGCAGCAGGTACGCCGCATCGCCGATACCGGCCATTCCGACGCCGCGGCGGTGCGTACCGCGGTGGACAGCGTGTTCCGCATCGACGCCGCCTCGCCGCAGGAGGTCTTCGGTGACCGGGACGCACTGAAATCCGGCCTGCGCCTGCTGCACAACTACTTCCGCAACCAGGGCCAGGACCCGATCCTGCCCAAGCTGGCCCTGTCGGTGCTGCAGCTGGAGCGGCGGTTCGTGCAGGACGGCGCCACCGTGAACAAGGTCGCTTCGGGCATCGAGCGTGCCCAGCGCCAGGCCGCCGAGCTGGGCGACAGCAGCCACCCCGATGTTCTGGCCGCGCTGGGCGGCCTGTATGCAGACACCATCAGCCACCTCAAGCCGCGGGTCATGGTGCAGGGCAACCCGCATTACCTGGGCCAGGCTGGCGTAGTGGCCGAGATCCGCGCGCTGCTGCTGGCCGCCGTGCGCGCCGCGGTGCTGTGGCGGCAGCTGGGTGGCAGCTACTGGGACTTCCTGCTCAGCCGCAAGGCGATGGTCGATGCCGTGGACCGGCAGCTGGCCTGACCGCAACAGCCGCCGGGCACGGCCCGGCGCTACCGGTCAAGCGCCGCCAAGGTAGCGCCGGGCCATGCCAGGCGGAAGCGTCGGAAATCCGGCGCGCCCAAAAGCCACATCGACGTTAAAGAGAAAGGGCGTACGGCCGATACATCCTCCGTGCACCTCCCGAGAACGTCCATGTACTCACGCATTTTCATCCGTCTGGCCGCCCCCCTGGCCTTGACCCTGCTGCTCCCCTTCGCCATCGGTTTCGAATGGCCGGCCGCCCTGCGCTGGGCGATCCTGACCACGATGACGCTGAGCTGGCTGGGCTTTGCGTGGTGGACCACCCGCGCCCAGGCGCAGCGTTCCCCGGAACATGCCCGTGTCCTGCGTGAGCAGGACCAGCTGCTGACCGAACTGCGCAGCTTCGTCGGCAACGAGATCGACGGTTCGCGTGGCGAAGTCGAACGCGCCCGTGACCTGATCCGCCAGGCCGTCTCCAGCCTCGGTGGCAGCTTCGATGCGATGAACCGCAAGTCGCGCCAGCAGAGCCAGGCCCTGTCGCGCATCGTCGACCGCGCCGGTGAGGAAGGCACTGCCGGCCTCGACGTCGCCCGCTTCGCCCAGCACGCCAACCACCGCATGGAACAGTTGGTGGAAGCACTGGAACAGGTGAGCGGCCAGAGCAGCACCACCGTGCAGCACATTGACCAGATGGCCCAGCACCTGGACGGCATTTTCGCCCTGCTGGAAGACGTCAAGTCGATTGCCGACCAGACCAACCTGCTGGCGCTGAACGCGGCCATCGAAGCAGCCCGTGCCGGTGAAGCCGGTCGTGGCTTCGCGGTGGTGGCCGACGAAGTGCGCAATCTGTCCGAGCGCTCGACCACCTTCAACGAACAGATCCGCAAGCTGGCCCACAGCTCCAAGGACGCCATCGCCAAGGTGCGCGAGACGGTCTCGCACATGGCCTCGCGTGACATGGACCGTTCCCGCGAAGCACGCCAGGAAGCAGCGGCGATGCTGGACAACGTGGCGCAGATCAATGCCTCGCTGGGCGATGGCATGCGCGAAGTGTCCGAGTGCGCCCGCTCGATCGACGGCAGCGTGGCAGAGGCCGTGCGCGCCCTGCAGTTCGAAGATATCGCCACCCAGGCCCTGGGCGGCGTGCACACCCACCTGGACCGCCTGACCGCGATCAACCGCGAAGCCGTGGCCCTGCAGGAACTGCTGCACCGTAACGGCGGCGTGTTCGACGAAGAGATCGCCACCGCGCTGCAGCGCACCGGCAGCCGCCTGCGCGAACTGCGCAGCGAGTGGGAGCGCCCGCCGCACAAGCCGGTGGCCCAGCAGAACATGGGCGCCGGCACGGTCGAGCTGTTCTGATCCTGATGTCCGCTGCCTGCTCCGGCAGCCCGCAAGGCCCCGGTCATTCCGGGGCCTTTGCCTGTAACCTGCCGTTGCATGCACCCGACCCGCGCACCATGACCCTGATCCGCGCCCTGCCCCCGATCGACCCCGCCGAACGCCCGCGCAACCCCAGCGTGCGCGAACAGCTGCAGCAGCTGGAGGCGGTGGCACGCGAGGAAATCGAGGAGCTGAGGCAGCTGGCCGATGCCCGCCCTGCCCCGTCGGCGCCCGCGGGTGAGCTGCTGGGGATGGCCTGGGATCTTGGGCTGGATGGGGATGCGCTGAAACATCCCTGACGGGTGCCCGATCCGGCACCACTGATGCCAATTTAGGATTTGTTGCATCGCGTGCGCTTCATGGAAGGGACACACTGTCTGCTCCATCTGGCACGGCATCAGCATGACGCTTGACCTGGACGAGGCCGGCGAAGCCTTTGATCAATTCCTGATGCTCATGGACGGCCAGAATGAATGGCTGGTCGTGCAAGCACGAATCCATGGCATTGCGCTCGATGGAAGCCCCGAAAGCCTCGACAGGCTGGAACGCCTGCATGACTTGATGGCAGTCACACTGTCAGATGATGAGCGGGACTCCCTGAGGATCATACTTGCCCGATACCCGGGAGAGACCGTCAGGGTGTTGCACGGTGGGAGGTGGGACCTGCCACTGGATGATCCCAGGGACGTTAACTTCAACAGACCCGTAATCGTGGGGCACTCGCGCCACCCCCTGTGTGAATTCAGCCCCGTCCATGCGATACGCGCCTACTCGCTTCGACGACGCCCGGGGCTGATAAGGAGCATCGTTGCCAGCAGTGTCAATCCGCAGATCCTGGACCTGAGCGATCTGCCTGAAGATGACTGACATGTAGGAGCAGGACCATCCTGACACCATCCACGCATGGCGTGGATCTACGCGCGTGGCGTAATCGCTATGGCATGATGCGCCGGTCCCGTCCATGGAAGACCGATGGCCATCGCCCTCATCGCATTGCTGTTGGTCGAAGTCCTGCTGTTGATCTTCTGGGCGCCGTTTTTCTACCGCACCGGCATCATCCTGTTCAACCAGCGTGTCGCCGCTTCGCCTGCTGAGCTCAGCCAGGTGTCGCTGGCCGGGCTGGACCACGATCTTCCCATCGATAAATGGCTGCGCCTGGCATTCCATGCCCTGCCCGACGGCAGCGTGGCCTTCCGTGAGAGCTTCGAGCCGACCTTCGGGGGGCGCTACTTCGCGCTGATGCACGGCCTGCTGGTGGTCGACAAACGGCGCCGCGAGGTGCGCGTGATCGGGCGCTGCAGCTGGTTCGCGCTGGCCCTGACCCTACTGGTGGTACCGATCATGCTGGTGCGGCCGATGGCATGGCCGATGCTGGCGTGCCCGGTGATCTTCTACCTGGGCTACCGTATCCAGCGGCGACGCTATGCCAACGTGGTCGAGGCCGTAAGGGCACGGCTGCGCTCGGAATTTCCGCGGCGGTTCCTCGACCGGTAGATCCACGCCATGCGTGGATGAGCGCCAATGCGGGCATCCGCGCCGACCAACGGCCGGCACCCACCAGGGCGCAGATCAATGCCGCCGGGCATGGCCCGGCGCTACCGTCAACGGGCCAGGGCGAGTTCTGGCGGGGCGTGCTGCTGGCGCAGCCACAGCGCGAGGTCGCGCGGGCTGAGCGGGCGTGAGTACAGGTAGCCCTGGATCTCGTCGCAGCCCTGCCGGCGCAGCATGTCTTCTTCCTGGTGCGTTTCCACGCCCTCGGCCACCACCTTCATGCCCAGCGCGTGGCCCAGGTGGACGATGGCCTGGGTGACTTCGGCCGTACCCGTGTCGTGCAGCATGCCCTGGACGAAACTGCGGTCGATCTTCAGGCGCCCCACCGGGAATCGGTTGAGGTAATGCAGGTTGGAGAAGCCGGTGCCGAAGTCATCCACCGCCAGCGGCACGCCGTGTCGTTCCAGCACATCGAAGCAGTGGCGCAGGATGTCGGTGTCACGGATCAACGCCGATTCGGTCAGTTCCAGCTCCAGCCGCTGCGGCGGCCACCCATGGGCGTGGCAGATCTCGATCACGCGCTCGGCGAACCCGCGGTCACGCAGCTGCACGGCCGATACGTTCACCGCGATGCGCTCGAAACGCAGGCCGGCACGATCCCACGACGCCGCCTGGCGGCAGGCTTCGGACAGCACCCAATCGCCGATGCGGACGATCTCGCCGCACTTCTCGGCAATGGGAATGAACTCGGCCGGGCTGCAGTAGCCCACGCCGGGACGATGCCAGCGCAGCAGCGCTTCGATCGCCGGCGGCTCACCGTGGTGGGCATGCAGCAGCGGCTGGTAGGCCAGGCTGAATTCCTCGCGCTCGATGGCGCCGTGCAGGCCGTGCTCGATTTCCAGCCGGCGCTGGATGCGCGCCAGGGCGTCCTGGCTGTAGTACTGATAGGTGTTGCGCCCGGCTTCCTTGGCCGCATACATCGCCGCGTCGGCGGCACGCAGCAGGGAGTCGAAATCGGTCTGGCTGTCGCCCAGCATGGCGATGCCCACGCTCGCGCCGACCTTCAGGGTGGTGTCGCCACGGCGCAGCGGCTCGGCCAGCGAGCCGATCAGCTTGCGCGCCACGTGGCCGGCATCCTCCGGCTCGGCCAGGTCGCGCAGCACCACGATGAATTCGTCGCCGCTGAAGCGGCCGAACAGATCGTTGTTGCGCAGGTTCTGGTGCAGGCGGGTGGCTGCGGCCTTCAGCAGCGCATCGCCGGTGGCGTGGCCGAAGCTGTCGTTGATGTTCTTGAAGCCATCCAGATCAATGAACAGCATCGCCAGCGAGGTGCCGCGGTCGCGCGCCTCCTCGATGGCCTCGGCGGTCTGCTCGCCAAGCAGCAAGCGGTTGGGCAGGCCGGTCAGCAGGTCGTAGTGGGCCAACAGCTCGATGCGCTCGTTGGCTTCGCGCTCGCGGGTGATGTCACGGAACAGGACCACGAAGCGCGGCGGCAGGCCGTCGCGACGATCCAGCTCAATCAACACCTGCACCCACACACGCAGGCCGGACTGGCGGTAGAAGCACAGGTCCAGCTGTTCGGGCAGGCCACCACCGGCGATACGCAGCAGTGCGGCTTCAAAGTGCGCGCGCGAATCCTCGGTGTACAGGGCCAGCGCCTGCTCCAAGGTAATCGGCTCCTTGCGCAGGCCGTGGATGCGGTAGCACTCCTCGGTCCACTGCATGTTCCGGGTGCTGACCTCGATCTCGCAGCCGCCGATGCGGCCCAGCGCGGAGACACGGTTCAGCAGTTCAGTGCGCCAGCGGATGAGTGCATCGGTCTGGTGCTGTTCGGTGATGTTCTGCACCTGGCCCAGCAGGCGCTTGGGATGGCCATCCATGTCCAGCAGCGGCTGCATCCACAGGCGCAGGTGCTGGGACGGCTCGCTGCCGCGGGTCAGTTCCAGTTCCAGGTTGGCGGCACGGCCGTCGCGCCACAGCCGGCGCCAGGCCGCACGCAGCGCGCCGCGCGAGCGCGGGTGCAGCTGCTTCAGCCAGCGTCGCTGGCCGGGCACTTCGCCGGGCGCCAGGGCCAGCAGCGAGCGTAGCTCGGGCGACCACCAGAACCGGCGGTTGGTGGGGTCGAACGACCAGCTGCCCATGCTGGCGATGCGCTGGGCCTCGCTCAGGTGCAGCTGCTGTTCCTGCAGCAGCGCTTCCAGCTGCTTCTGCTGCTCGATATCGGTATGGGTGCCGACCATGCGCAGCGGCTGTCCATCGGCCGTACGTGCAACCACGCGACCGCGATCGAGCACCCAGCGCCACTGGCCATCCTCCTGGCGGAAGCGGAACTGGGCGCTGTACTGCTCGCTGTGGCCGCGCAGGTGCTCGTCCAGCGCCGCACGCATGTCGGCCAGGTCATCGCTGTGGACACGGGAAATGATGTTGTTGGCGGTCTCGTCCACCAGCGAAGGCGTCCGTACCACCCGGTCACTGGGAATATCCCAGTCCCACAGGCTGTGGCCGGCGCTCTCCAGCGCCAGCTCCCAACGGCCACCGGCATCGACCGGCACCGGCTCGGGCACGCTGAGCGTGAATGCCAGCAGGTTGCCGCTGCCATCGTGCACCGCGCGCAGGTAGCCGTCGTAGTGGCCGCGTGGGCCGCCCGGCAGGCTGCAGGCGACGATGCCACCGTCGGCCGCCAGCAGGCGCAGGTCCTCCAGCATCGGCGCGTAGGCGGCCACCGTCGCCGGCAGGCCGTGTTCGCGCGCGGCCGGGTTGGCTGCCAGTGGACGCCCGCCACGGTCGACGATGACCAGCGCCGAGGCAAGCGGGTGCTGCAGCAGGCTGGCGATAATGCCTTGGTCCACGCGATGTTGCTCCGGAATGGCGCGCCCGACAGCGGGGCACGAAGTGGTTAACGGCGCGTCCGGCGGATAATTGAGTGCCAGGGCGCACCCGCGCGGTAAGATGGCCGGCGCCCCCTCTTCCTGCCCTGCCCATGCCCGCAGAACCGACCGGCACCCTCCCCGCTCCCGACCCGCAGATGGCGAAGGCACTGGGTCGTGACCGCCGTCGGGTGGTGCTGACCTATCTGATGCTGGCGCTGGCCTGGATGATCGCAACCGATGGCGCCATGGCGGCAATGATGTCGGACCCGCGGCAGCTGGCGTTCTGGCAGACCGTGAAGGACGCCTTCTTCGCTTTTGCCAGCGCCGGCCTGCTGTACCTGCTGCTGCGCCCCCTGGCCGAACACGTACTGCGCACCCATGCGCGCCTGCAGGGCTCGGAGCTGCGCCTGCGGCAGATGTTCGAAGGCAACCCCGGGCCGATCCTTGTCTACGACCTGGACAGCCTGGCCATCCTCGACGCCAACCCGGCCGCCTGCCTGGCCTTCGGCTGGAAGCGCGAGGCGCTGCTGGAGCAGACCATCGACGTGCTGTGGCCACCCGGCGACAGGCTGATCCTGCAGAACAAGCTGGAGGCGATCCGCGAGGCGCCCGAGCAGATCTGCGTGCTGCGCACCCCGCTGCAGCTGCGCGATGGCAGCCGCCGGCAGATGGAACTGCGCTCGAACGCGATCGACTACGACGGCCATAATGCCCGCCTGCTGATCGCCATCGACCGCACCGCCGAGGACCTGGCCCAGCTGCGCCGCGACCAGGCCCTGGCCCGCGTGGAAGAGGCACACGAACTGGCCCGCATCGGTGCCTGGGAGCTGGACCCGTCCAGCGGCCTCGGCCGCTACTCCAGCCAGGTGTACCGCCTGCTGGGCCGCCGCCCGCCCGAGGCGCGGCGCTGGCATCGCTTCGATGAGCTGCTGGTGCCGGCCGATCCGACCACGGCCGCGCAGACCGAGCAGCTGCTGGCCGAACTGTGCACCGACCGCAAGCTGCAGGTGGATGTGCTGCTGCCTGTACTGTCGATGGATGGCCGCACCCTGATGGTGCACCTGCGCGCGGCCTGTGGCACGGACGAGGCCGGCCGCGAGCGGGTACTGGGCACCCTGCAGGACGTGACCGAGCGCGAACAGTCGCGGCGCCTGCTGCGTGAGCGCGAGGAGCAGTTCCGCGAGCTGGTGCGTGTGCTCCCCGACGGCGTGGTGATCCTGTCCGACGAGCACGTGCTGTATGCCAACGCCTGGGCCGCGGCCCTGTTCGGCTATGGCAGCCAGACCCTGCTGGGCGAGCCGCTGGACGCACTGGTGGACCCGGCGGAACTGGAGCGGGTGCGCCTGCAGCTGCGCGCCGGCCAGCCGCAGCACAGCCCCGGGCACAACAGCGTGGTGGTGATGCAGCGGGCCGATGGCCGCCGCTTCCACGCCGGCCTGGCGGTGGGCGAGGTCCGCTACGGCGGCCGCGACTGCAAGCTGCTGATCGTGCGTGACCTGAGCGAATCCGAGCGCACGCGCACCGCGCTGGAAACCAGCAATCGCGAACTGCAGGCCATGGCCGGCCGCCTGTTCTCGCTGCAGGAAGACGAGCGCCGCGCCATCTCGCGCGACCTGCACGATGACATCGGCCAGGCCATCACCGCCATCAAGCTTTCCGCCTGCGCCGCGCAGGATGAAGCAGACGCACGCCGCCGCAGCGAAGACCTGGCGCAGATCGTCAGCCTCGCCGACACCACGGTGGCCAAGCTGCGCGACATCTCCACCCTGCTGCGCCCGCCGCAGCTGGACGCCCTGGGCCTGGAGGCTGCACTGAGCTGGCAGGCACGGGTGCTGTTCCGTTCCTCGCCGGTGGAGCTGCTGGCCGAGATCGACACCCTGCCCTCGCGCCCGGACAACAGCATCGAACAGGCCTGTTTCCGCATCGCCCAGGAAAGCCTCACCAACGTGCTGCGCCACGCCCGTGCCAGCCAGGTGCAGCTGCAGCTGCGCGATGTCGATCAACGTGGCCTGCACCTGTTGATCCGCGACGACGGCGAGGGTTTCGACCCGGACGGCCCGCGCGGCCTGGGCCTGATCGTGATGCGCGAACGTGCGCAGAGCGTCGGCGGCAACGTCCGCATCGAGTCGGCGCATGGCGCCGGTACGCTCGTCGACGTCCATCTTCCTTACCAGGCGGTCACTGCGATCGCCGCTGATTCCCCGGAACGCTGAGCCATGTGGAACCCCAACATGCCCCCTGTCAGCATCGACGACGCCCCCGATCGGTTGGGCGCCGGCAACCCCGAGCTGCAGGCCATGGTCACCGAAGCCGCCTCCGGCGGCACCCCGCTGATGCTGATGCACGTGGATATCGACCACTTCGCATCGGTCAACGAAAACATGAGTGCCGAAGTCGGCGACCAGGCTCTGGTGCTGGTCGCGCAGCGCCTGCAGTCCTACCTGCGCGGCCGCGGCAAGCTGTGGCGCCACGGCAGCGATGAATTCCTGCTGGCCGTGCCGCGCACCGCCGACCTCCCGCTGCCCGAAGACTTCGCCGAAGAGATCCGACAGCAGATGGAACTGCCGCTGTCGGTGCTGCCGTACACACTCTTCATGACCGGCAAGCTGGGCGTGAGCCTGTGCCCGGAGCATGCCAGCAACGCTTCGCGCCTGCTCGACCACGCCGAGGATGCGCTGTACCAGGCCGCCCGCGAAGGCGGCAATGCGGTGCGCATCCACGCGGTGGACACCCCGCCGAGCGCGCACAGCGAGAGCATCATCGCCCGCCAGATCGTCGATGCGATCCCCAACGGCGAACTGAAGCTGCGCTACCAGCCGCTGGTCAGCGCCCGCGATGGCCACGTGGTGGGCATGGAGGCGCTGCTGCGCTGGCAGTCACCGACTCTGGGCATGTTGGTACCGGAGCGCTTCATGCGCACCGCCGAGCGCCTGGGCATCATCGTGCAGATCGGCACCTGGGTGCTGGAAGGCGCACTGAAGCAGGCGCGGCTGTGGCGCGACCAGGGCTTCGATGACTTCACCATCGCGGTGAACGTGTCGACCCTGCAGCTGCTGCGTCCGAACTTCTTCGCCGAGGTGATGGGGCTGATCCAGGCCGCGGGCGTGCCGGCGCAGATGCTGACGCTGGAGATCAACGAAAGCGCGCTGACCAACAACGTCAACTTCGTCCACGAGACCCTGGCCAACCTGCGCAACGAAGGCATCAGCCTGAGCCTGGACAACTTCGGCACCGGCGATTCCAGCCTCAGCGCGCTGGTGCGCTACCCGGTGGACAAGCTGAAGATCGACCGCAGCTTCATCAAGAGCGCACCGGCTGGCAACCGCGAGGCCGCCATCGCCCGCGCGATCATCGCCATGGGCCACCAGCTGGGCATGACGGTGATTGCCAACGGCGTGGAATCGCAGGCACAGCTGGGCTTCCTGCGTCGCAACGACTGCGATGTGTTCCAGGGCTACCTGTTCGGCGAGCCGATGTCGGCCGATGCGGCCGGCATGACCCTGCGCCGCCGCTACCTGCGCCCGGAGGCCTTCGCCGAGACCCGCCCGGACCGCACCCTGCTGCTGCTGGACGACGAGGAGAACGTGCTGCGCTCGCTGGTGCGCCTGTTCCGTCGCGATGGCTACCGCATCCTGGCTGCCGGCAACGTGCGCGATGCGTTCGACCTGCTGGCGATCAACGACGTGCAGGTGATCCTGTCCGACCAGCGCATGAGCGACATGAGCGGCACCGAGTTCCTCGGCCGGGTGAAGATGCTGTACCCGGATACGATCCGCCTGGTGCTGTCCGGCTACACCGATCTGAACACGGTGACCGATGCAATCAACCGCGGCGCGATCTACCGCTTCCTGACCAAGCCCTGGAACGACGATGAGCTGCGCAAGCACATCCACCAGGCGTTCCGCACGTACGAGGAACAGCGGCGCAGCAATGCCGGGCCGACGGCGGTGGAAGCGGTGGATGCCGGCGAGGATCGCTCGCCGCTGCGGTGAGGGAAACCGCCGGGCATGGCCCGGCGCTACCGATGCGCGCGGGCGGCGCCGGGCCATGCCAAGCGGAATGTCCGGCAGCCGCCGTCAGCGCGGCTGCTTGATCGGCAGAACCACCCGGAAGCGCGAGCCGACGCCGGGTGTGCTGTCCAGGTCGATGCGGCCGTGGTGCTTGTTGATGATGCTGTAAGAGATCGACAAGCCCAGGCCGGTGCCGCTGCCCACCGGCTTGGTGGTGAAGAACGGATCGAAGATGCGCTGGCGCAGTTCCGGCGAAATACCGCCGCCGGTGTCCTCGAACTCCACCCAGACCGTGTCGCCGTCCACGCCGGTACGCACGGTGATGGTGCCGCGCTCGGCGATCGCATGGCCGGCGTTGAGCAGCAGGTTCATGTAGACCTGGTTCAACTCCGAAGGGAGGCACTCCACCAGTGGCAGCTGGCCGAACTCACGGTGCAGGGTGACCTTGTACTTGAGCTCGTTCCAGATGATGTTGATGGTCGATTCCAGCCCGGAATGCAGGTCTACCAGCTTCCACGACTCGTCGCGGCCGGAATACGAGAAGTCCTTCAGGTCGCGCACGATGCGGGTCACCCGCTCGATGCCCTCGCGCGATTCCGCCATCAGCTGCGGCAGGTCGCGGCTGATGAAATCGATGTCCAGGCGGTCACGGATATCGTCGATTTCCGGGATCAGCGCCTTCGGATCCGGCGCGCGCAGAGCCCGCTCGTACGCTTCGATGACGGTGAACAGGCTGCGCAGGTATTCCTGCAGGCTGCCCAGGTTGGAGTGCACGTAGCCGATCGGGTTGTTGATCTCGTGCGCCACGCCGGCGGCGAGCTGGCCGATGGAGGCCATCTTTTCCGACTGCAGCAGCTTTTCCTGGGTGCCGTTGAGGCGCAGGTAGGCCTGCCGCAGTTCGGCGTGGCGCTGCTGCAGCTCGCGCTCGTAGTCTTCCTGCCCCTCGATGGGGCGGAACAGGGCCAGGTAGTGGCCGCTGCCCGGTTGGCCGTGGTGGTAGAGGTGGGCGATGACCACGCCCTCGCCGACCGGCAGGCTGCCGTTCCACTGCCCGTGCAGGCGCGCCTGCTCCAGTGCATCCGGCGGCAGCAGCTCACGCAGGCGCTGCGGCGCGGGCCCGGTGGTCTCGTTGCTGCCCAGCAGGTTCTGTGCGGCCGGATTGGCCAGGGCGACCTGCCCGTCTTCGGTGAACAGCAGCATGCCTTCGCGCACGCGCTCCAGCAGGGCCTGCAGCACCGGCTGCGGCGGAAGGGGGGCGGTAACCAGGGCGTTGGCGGCGGACACGGCGACTCGGGGGCTTGCGGACAAGCACCCAATATACGCGCTGCCGCGCCATCGCAGCAGCCCACCGGCTGCTGCCGGCGGCCGGTGGATCGATCAGGCGACGGCCAGTGGCCGGCGTGCGTTGACCGTGTGGGCCTGGCCCTTGGCGTCGTATGAGGACGATGCCTCGGTGCGGCCGAGCTGGCGCAGCGCCCAGTCCACCTCGCGGCGGCGGCGCGACAGCAGCACGCCGTTGGCGCGGTTGCGCTCGGCCAACGCCTGCAGCTGCTCGCCCTCGCCCACCGGCGGGGTGGTATCCAGGGCGCGCAGTGCTTCCAGCTTGGCGCCGGTCGCGCGGATCAGCGCGTGCACATCGTGCTCGACCAGGGCCTGATGTTCGACATCCAGGGCCTGGGAAAGTCGCTGAAGATGTTCACTCATTGCCGCGGTCATCCCTGCAGCTGCTGGTCCAGTTCGAGCATGCGCGATGCGATCGCGTCCGGATTGATCCTGTAGCTGCCGTTCTGCAGCGACTCGCGCACGGCGGCGACACGCTGGGTGTCGATGGCCGGGGCGGTGCTCAGCTCACGCTCGAGCGCCTGCAGGTTGGTGGCCTCGCCGGTCAGGCGCAGGCTGTCCGCAGCCTCCACCGGGCGCGCCGGTGCATCGCCGCTGACGCCGGGCTTGGTGGCCGGGGTCGTCACGCTGCGCAGTGCCTGGGGGACCTGCAGGTTGCCGTCGATTTTCTGGCTCATGGGGTGTCCTGGAGTTGCCGTTCACAAGGGATAACGGCCGCTGGGCCGTGATCTTTAGGGAAATCTCTTACTTTTTCAACGCGCCACGATTACGTCACCATGGGCGTCCACGGTCCCCTGCACGATGCGGCGGGAGGACAGGTTCTCTACCGAAACCCGGTCGTTCTCGCCCGCATCGCCCATCGCCCGGCCGGCAATGCGCACCTCGACCGAACCGCGCCGCGACACCAGCGCCACGCTGTCTCCTCGCTTGATGAGACGTTCGGTGACGAGGTCGTTGGCCGACAGCAGGCTTCCGGCCTGCAGGGGCCGACGGGCAATGCGACCGACCGCCGCGGCGGGATCGGACAGCACGGCGCCGGCGATCCGTGCGGCGTCACGCTGGACAGTGCTGATATCGGCCGCGGCCAGGGTTTCTCCAGTGGCAATGCCACGGGTGAGCACCAGCACGGCCTGGTTGCGGCGCACCTTCACCGGTACGAACAGGCGCCAGCCGCCGGCATCGGGGCAGCTGACCTCCACCGTGGTATTGGCGGTGGGCTGCACCTGCAGGGCCAACCCGCAGCGCGGCAGGCGCATTGCATCGGCCACCACGGCCTCGCCCTCGCTGCCGGCAGGCAGGGTCGACAGCGCCGCTGTACGGATGCTGGCGACCGGCTGCCAGTCGGCAGCGGCCGCCCATGGCGAGGCAAACGCCAGGGCGATGGCCAATAGAGATGTGATCAGGCGCATGGCGCCTCCTGTTCGGTAAGACCTGGCCGAGTGCGTGCAAGCGCCGTGCCAGAGGGAGGGATGCGACCCTACCAATCAGGCAGTCGACCAACGGTCGACTCTACCGATGCAGATACGCCTCAAGTTTGGCCGCCCCCACGCCGATAGAGCAGCCATGTCCCATGACCTGCTCAACCGGATCGACCAGCGGACCCGACTGGCCGGCCACAATCGCTTGGCGCTGCTGCTGTTCCGTCTCGGCGGACGTCAGCTTTTTGGCGTCAACGTCTTCAAGGTGCAGGAAGTCCTGCGCCGCCCGGAGCTGTTCCAGGTGCCCGGCCTGCCCGGCCAGTTCGCCGGCGTGGCCGACGTGCGGGGCCGCTCGGTGCCGGTACTGGACCTGGGACTGGCCATCGGCCACCCCGAGCGTGAGCCGGACGCGGACACCGCCCCCGGCTACCTGGTGGTGACCGAGTTCAACCGCTCGATCCAGGGCTTCCTGGTGAGCGGGGTCGAGCGCATCGTCAACATCGCGGTGGAGGACATCCACCCGCCGCCGGAGCTGGGCGCCGAATCGAGCTACCTGACCGCGGTGACCCGCTTCCAGGGCGAGCTGATCCAGGTGATCGACGTGGAAAGCGTGCTGGCCGACATCGCCCAGATCCGTGGCGAAGCCGTGCTGGACCCGACCATGGCCATGCCGGCCGACGCCCCGCAGCTGCAGGTGCTGGTGGTGGACGACTCGCGCGTGGCCCGCCAGCAGATCCGCAGCGTGCTGGACCAGCTGGGGGTGGGCGCCACCCTGCTCTCCGATGGCAAGCAGGCGTTGGACCACCTGCTGCAGATCCACGCTTCAGGCGAAAACCCGGCCGACCGCTACGCCATGGTGATCTCGGACATCGAGATGCCGGCCATGGACGGGTATACGCTGACGACGGAAATCCGGCGCCACGCCGGCCTGTCCGGGCTGTATGTGCTGCTGCACACCTCCCTGTCCGGCGTATTCAACAATGCGATGGTGGAACGCGTGGGCGCCAACGCCTTCGTGGCCAAGTACTCGCCGCATGAGCTGGCCGACTTCGTGCTGGACCGCCTGCGCAAGGTGGCAATGGCGGCGTAAGGCCGCCCCACGCGAACCCCCGCCGGGCGCGGCGCTACTGCGATCTCCCGCACCCCAGAGGTAGCGCCGGGCCATGCCCGGCGGCCCACACGCCTTTGGCACACCCCTTGCAGCTTCCCGGGCATCGTTCCCGTGGGAGTGCACCGTGCGCAACCTGATTACCGATTACCTGGGCGTGCATGCCCAGGCCATGCCGTTGCGCGAACAGCGGATGAAGCTGATCGCCAGCAACCTCGGCAATGCCGACACTCCCGGCTACAAGGCCCAGGACCTGGACTTCGACGCCGCCCTGCGCAATGCCCAGGGGCTGGACGCCAACGGCCTGATGACCACCACGAACGAGCAGCACTACCAGATCAGTAGTGGCCTGAACCCGTTCCAGGTGGCCCGCGAGGGCGTGCAGCCCAGTCTGGACGGCAACACCGTCGACCCCGATGCCGAGCGTGCTGCCTATGGCCGCGCCGCGCTGGAATACCGTGCCTCGCTCAGCTTTGTCGAGAGCAAGGTCCGTTCCATGCTCACCGCGATCACGGGGCAGTAAGCCATGAGCAACCTGCCGATCTTCGATATCGCCGGCTCCGCACTGCAGGCGCAGTCGGTGCGCATGAGCACCATCGCCTCCAACCTTTCCAACGCCGACAGCATCGCCGGCTCGGCCGACGCGGTCTACAAGCCGCTGGAGCCGATCTTCCAGGCCGTGACCAGCAAGACCGATCCGAACATCACCTCGGTGCAGGTCAAGGAAATCACCCAGAGCGATGCGGCGCCGATCAAGCGCTACGAGCCCGGCCATCCACTGGCCGATGCCGATGGCTACATCTACCAGCCCGACGTCGATCCGGTGGCGCAGATGGTCAACCTGATCTCGACCTCGCGCAATTACCAGGCGGGCGTGGAGATGTTGACCACCGCCAAGGAACTGGCCCTGGCCACCCTGACCATGGGCCGCTGAGGCGCGCCCGCGAGGACCACCGCATGACCACCGTCGCCACCCAGAGCAACCAGGACGTCTACGCCGCACTCGGCCTGAACGCCCCCAACAGCAACAGCACCAAGAAGAAGAACACGCTCGACCAGGCCGACTTCCTGCGCCTGATGACCGAGCAGCTGCAGCACCAGGATCCGCTGAAGCCGATGGACAACACGCAGATGGTCGCGCAGATGGCGCAGATGTCCACCGTGCAGGGCATCACCGACCTCAACACCTCGGTGAAGGGCTTCCAGGAATCGATGGCCAGCGACCAGGTACTGCGTGGCGCGGCACTGGTCGGCCATGAAGTGCTGGTGCCGTCTGAGAAGCTGGTACTCGAAGCGGAAGGCGATGTCAGCGGCACCGTCGCTGCACCGGCCGCTGGCATCGTCACCGTCGATGTCACCGATGCCAACGGGAGCAAGGTCACCTCGATCAGTGTCGAGGCCAGCGCCGCCGGTGAGGTCGCGTTCAAGTGGGACGGCAAGGACGCCAATGGCAAGCGCATGGAACCGGGCAAGTACTCCATCGTCGCCAACCACGTCGACACCGCGGGCACCAGCACCAAGCTCTCCACGTACGTGCAGGCACCAGTGGAAAGCGTGACCGTTGGTTCCGATGGCCTGTACCTGAACCTCAAGGGCCTGGGCACGGCCCCGATCGATTACGTGCTCCGCGTCAGCTGAGCCGCCCCCCCCGCATCTACCAGGAGCAATCCCATGGGCTTCAACGTCTCGCTGTCCGGCATCAACGCCGCCAATACCGACCTCAGCGTCACCGCCAACAACGTTGCCAACGTCAACACGGTCGGCTTCAAGCAGTCGCGCGCTGAATTCGCCGACCTGTTCGCCGCCACCAGCTACGGCCTGTCCAACAACCAGACCGGCTCGGGCGCGCGCGTCACCAACGTGGCGCAGCAGTTCATCCAGGGCAACAACGACCAGACCGGCCGCAGCCTGGACATGGCCATTTCCGGTGAGGGCTTCTTCACCATGAACATGAACGGCGCACGCGTCTATTCGCGCGCCGGCAACTTCCAGACCGACTCGGCCGGCTACGTGGTCAACCCGCAGGGCGCACGCCTGCAGGTCTTCGCACCCAATGCGGATGGCACCAGCTTCGACGCCGGCCGCCTGGTCGACCTGCAGCTGCTGACCACCGACAGCCCGCCCAAGCAGACCAGCGAAGTGAAGGTGGGCTTCACCCTGCCCGCCAACGCCAAGCAGCCCACGGTCGCCGATTTCGATCCGACCGATTCCAACAGCTACAACCAGTCCAGCGGTGGCATCACCGTCTATGACTCGCTGGGCGTGAGCCACATCCAGGTGTCCTACTTCGTCAAGGACGCCGCGACCAACGGCTGGACCGTGCACAACTACGTCGATGGCGAACCGGCCGGTACTCCGACCGCGATCGCGTTCGACAACAGCGGCAAGCTCACGACCCCGGCCGACGCCAAGATCAGCCTCGGCACGTTCACCCCCACCACGGGTGCGGGCGAACTGAACATGACGCTGGATATCAGCGGTTCGACCCAGTACGGCGAGAAGTTCGCCCTGCGCAACACGCAGCAGGACGGCTATGCGGCCGGCAAGCTCAACGAGATCACCGTGTCCGACAGCGGCGTGGTCTACGCGCGCTACTCCAATGGCGATGACAAACCGCTGGGCCAGGTCGCCCTGACCAGCTTCAACAACACCCAGGGCCTGGCGCAGAAGGGCAACAACCTGTGGGTGGAAACCTTCGAGTCGGGGACCCCGCGCACCGCCGCGCCTGACAGCTCCAACCTCGGCAAGATCCAGGCCGGCGCGCTGGAAGCATCGACCGTGGACCTGACCGAGCAGCTGGTGAACATGATCACCGCGCAGCGCAACTTCCAGGCCAACGCGCAGATGATCACCACGCAGGACCAGATCACCCAGACCGTCATCAACATCCGCTGATGACCTGCTGAACCTGTCACGGAACGCCCCCCATGGATAAAGCCCTTTACGTTGCGATGACCGGCGCCCGCGCCTCCCTGCAGGCGCAGGGAACGCTCAGCCACAACCTCGCCAACTCGGACACCCCCGGCTTCAAGGAAGCGCTGGCCAACACCGAAGCCTTCCCGATCCGTGGCCAGGGCTTTGCCTCGCGGGTGGATGCGCTGCACGTCGACGCCGGCTTCAACCGCACCGCCGGCGCGCAGCACATCACCGGCAAGCCGCTGGACCTGTCGCTGCAGACCGGCACCTGGCTGGCCGTGCAGGCCACCGACGGCAGCGAGGCCTACACCCGTGGCGCCGCGCTGTCGGTCACCCCGAACGGCCAGCTGGTGACCTCCAGCGGCCGTCCGGTGCTGGATGACAACAACAACCCCATCGCCATTCCGCCCTACCAGGCGATGGAAGTGGGCAACGACGGCACGATCTCGATCATCCCCCAGGGCGAAGGCCCGCAGACGATGGCGATGATCGGCCGCATCAAGATCGTGCAGGCCGCCGACGAACGCCTGGAGCGTCGCCTTGACGGCCTGTTCGCCAACACCGATCCGCAGCAGCCGTTCGTGCAGGCACAGGGACCGACGGTGCACAGCGGCCAGCTGGAAGGCAGCAACGTCGATGCCGCCGGCGCACTGGTGCAGATGATCCAGCTGCAGCGCCAGTACGAAATGCAGGTGCAGGTGATCAAGCACGGTGACGAGAACGCGCGCAGCGCCAACAGTCTGCTGCGCTTGGGCGGCTGACGGAATTCCGGCACCGGCACGCGCCGTTGCTGGCACGCCGCTTGCACTGCTTTACACAAGGGCCGCACCGCGCGGCCGGCTTCACCCAGACAGGACTTCGAAGATGAACCAGGCACTGTGGATCGCGAAAACCGGACTGGATGCGCAGCAGATGCGCATGTCGGTGGTTTCCAACAACCTCGCCAACACCAACACCACCGGCTTCAAGCAGGACCGCGCCAGTTTCGAGGACCTGTTGTACCAGCAGGTGCGCCAGCCTGGCGGCGCATCGTCGGCGCAGACGCAGCTGCCGACCGGCCTGCAGATCGGTACGGGCGTGCGCGTGGTGGCCACCGCCAAGAACTTCGAACAGGGCAGCCAGCAGCAGACGGGCCGCGCCTTGGACGTGATGGTCAACGGCCGCGGCTTCTTCGAAGTGCAGATGGCCGATGGCAGCTCCGCTTACACGCGTGATGGCTCGTTCAAGATCAACCAGGACGGCGAGCTGGTCACCAACAGCGGTTACCCGGTACAGCCGGGCATCCAGATTCCGGAAGGCGCGCAGTCGCTGACCATCGGCAGCGACGGCACCATCAGCGTGAAGATGGCCGACAACGCAGCCAACGTGGAAATCGGCGCACTGACGCTGACCGACTTCGTCAACCCGGCGGGCCTGCAGGCCCGCGGCGAAAACCTGTTCCTCGAAACCACCGCATCGGGCCCGGCCCAGAACGGCAACCCCGGCCTGAACGGCCTGGGCAATGTGGTGCAGGGCGCACTGGAAGGCAGCAACGTCAACGTGGTGGAAGAGTTGGTCTCGATGATTGAAACCCAGCGCGCCTACGAAATGAACGCCAAGGCCATTTCCACCACCGACGCGATGCTCGGCTACCTGAACCAGAACGTCTGACCGACGCAAACGGATGATCGCCATGTCGCCCCTTTTCAAACTTGCCCGCATCGCCCTGCCCTGCGCCGTGGCCGCCCTGCTTGGCGGCTGCGTGATCGCCGGTGACGTACGGCCGTATCCGGCGATGGCGCCGATCCAGCCGATCATGCCGCCGCAGGCCGCGCCGACCGCCGGTGCGATCTACGCCGCCGGCCCCACGCTGCAGCTGTATTCGGACCGTCGCGCCCGCGATGTCGGCGACCTGCTGACCATCACCCTGCTGGAAAACACCACCGCCACCACCAGCGCCAACACCGCGACCAACAAGGAATCGAACCTGAGCATCGGCACGCCGTCGATTTTCGGTGCACCGGTCACCCTCGGCGGCAAGGACATCCTCAGCGCCACCGCCAGTGGCAAGCGTGACTTCACTGGCAAAGGCAACAGCGCGCAGAGCAACCGCCTGCAGGGCAGCGTGACGGTGACCGTGGTGCAGCGCCTGCCCAACGGCAACCTGGTGGTGCAGGGACAGAAGAACCTGCGGCTGAACCAGGGCGATGAGCTGGTACAGGTGCAGGGCATCGTGCGCCCGGCCGACATCGCGCAGGACAACAGCATTCCCTCCAGCCGCGTGGCCGACGCCCGCATCGTCTACGGCGGCCGCGGCCCGGTCGCGCAATCCAACGCGATGGGCTGGCTGAGCCGCTTCTTCAACTCCGGCCTGACGCCGTTCTGAGCATGGCCATGAACTCTCTCTTCTCTTCCGCCTGGCAGCGTCGCCTCGCCGCGTGCGTCGGCGTATTGGTCCTGGCAGTGGCCGTGGCGGCACCGGCCAGCGCCGAACGCATCAAGGACCTGGCCCAGGTCGGAGGCGTGCGTGGCAATGCCTTGGTGGGCTACGGCCTGGTGGTCGGCCTGGATGGCAGCGGTGACCGCACCAGCCAGGCGCCCTTCACCGTGCAGAGCCTGAAGAATCTTCTGGGCGAGCTGGGCGTGAACGTGCCGGCCAACGTCAACCCGCAGCTGAAGAACGTGGCCGCCGTGGCGATCCACGCCGAGCTGCCGGCCTTCGCCAAGCCGGGCCAGCCGATCGACATAACCGTGTCTTCCATCGGCAATGCGGTATCGCTGCGCGGCGGCTCGCTGTTGATGGCGCCGCTGCGCGGCGCCGACGGGCAGATCTATGCGATCGCCCAAGGCAACCTGATCGTCGGTGGGTTCGGCGCACAGGGCAAGGATGGTTCGCGCGTCTCGGTGAACGTGCCCAGCGTCGGCCGCATTCCCAACGGCGCGACCGTCGAGCGTGCCTTGCCCGATCCGCTGGCCAACGGCGGCGACATCACGCTGAACCTGCACAACGGCGATTTCACCACCGTCTCGCGCATGGTGGCCGCACTCAACAACGCCTTCGGCGAAGGCGCTGCGCGTGCCGTCGATGGCGTGACCGTGGCCGTGGCCGCACCGACCGATCCGGGCGCACGCATCGGCCTGCTGGCCCGCATCGAGAACCTGGAACTGACCCCCGGCAGCGCACCAGCCAAGGTGGTGGTGAATTCGCGCACCGGCACTGTGGTCATCGGCCAGCAGGTGCGTGTCGGACCGGCCGCGATCTCGCACGGTTCGCTGACGGTCACCATCCAGGAGAACGCCAACGTCAGCCAGCCCAACGCCTTCGGCGGCGGGCAGACCGTGGTCACCCCGCAGTCGACCGTCACCGCCACCAACGATGGCAGCCGCATGTTCAAGTTCAACGGCGGCACCACGCTGGATGAAATCGTGCATGCCGTGAACGCCGTGGGTGCTGCCCCGGGCGACCTGATCGCGATCCTGGAAGCACTGAAGCAGGCCGGTGCGCTGAGCGCCGAGCTCGAGGTGATCTGACATGCGCATCAATCCCGCCTTTGACCTCAATCCTGTACAGCAGAACGACCCGGCCAAGATCGACAAGGTCGCTCGCCAGCTGGAAGGCCAGTTCGCACAGATGCTGGTCAAGAGCATGCGTGATGCCAGCTTTGGTGATTCGCTGTTCCCCGGTGAAAACAAGATGTTCCGGGAGATGTACGACCAGAAGATCGCCGAGGCGATGACCCGCGGCAAGGGCCTGGGCCTGTCGTCGATGATTAGCCGCCAACTGTCCGGCCAGCAGGCCGATGGCCCGGCGCTGGACACCCGCGTGGACCCGGCCAAGGCCAGCCGCGCGTACCAGTTGAATGCACCGGCCAAGGCGGCACCCTCGCTGTCGCTGGACGATGCCAGCCAAGCCGTGCGCATGCTGCAGCAGATGGCGGCAGGCGCCCAGGAGGGCGCGCAGGCCGCGGCCAGCCCCGCTCTGGCACCGATGGAGCAGGCACTGGACCTGATTGCCGGCCGCGACAGCAGCAGCATGCACCGTTCGCTGGGCACGAGCGATCCGTACGCCAGCAGCATCGACGGCGACGATTGGGCGGCCAGCAACGACCAGTGGGCGGCCACCGCCAGCAACCGCGGCAGCATGGCCACGCCAGCCGATGCCCTGGCCACCCGCAACGCCGTGGCCCAGCTGGGCGCGAACACGCCCGAAGGATTCGTGGCCAGCATCTGGGGCCACGCACAGAGCGCGGCCAAGGAGCTGGGCGTGGATGCCCGCGCCCTGGTGGCCCAGGCCGCGCTGGAAACCGGCTGGGGCAAGCGCCAGATCAAGCACGCCGACGGCAGCACCTCGCACAACCTGTTCGGCATCAAGGCCACCGGCTGGAAGGGCCAGAGCGCCGTCGCCGGCACCCACGAGTATGTCGATGGCGTGCGCCGTAACGAAACGGCCAGCTTCCGCGCCTACAGCACGCCCGCCGAGAGCTTCGCCGACTACGTGCGCCTGCTGAAGACCAGCCCGCGCTATCAGCAGGCCCTGCAGGCAGGCACCGACGTGCAGGGCTTCGCCCGCGGCCTGCAGCGCGCCGGCTACGCCACCGATCCGCGCTACGGGGCCAAGATCGCCGCGATCGCTGGCGGCCCGACCATCGAGCGCGCCGTGGCCGCCGTGGCCGACGCCGGCACGCGCCTTGGCCAGACCTTCGCCAGCACCGCGACTGCGGCGCTGGGTATCACCCGTCGTTGAGGAACCCCATGTCCAGCGTCCTTTCCACCGGTACCAGTGCCCTGCTCGCCTTCCAGCGTGCGTTGGCGACCACCAGCCATAACGTCGCCAACATCAACACGGCCGGCTACAGCCGGCAGAAGGTGGACTTCGCCACCGCCGATCCGCAGAACTACGGCTACGGTGACGTCGGCAACGGTACCCGTATCGTCGACATCCGCCGCACGGCCGACCAGCTGGCGATCTCGCGGCTGCTCGACAGCAGCGGTGAACTGGCGCGCCTGAAGCAGCTGTCGACCATGGCCGACCGGGTCGATGCGCTGTTCTCCGATTCGGCCACGAATGTCGCCGGTGTCTGGTCCAACTTCTTCGATTCTGTCAGCGGCCTGTCTTCCAATGCGTCCGGCAGCGCTGACCGCCAGAACGTGCTGGACAGCGCCAACACCCTGGCCAACCGCTTCCAGCAGCTGAACACCAGCCTCAACACGCTCAACAGCGAGGTCAACAACGGCCTGACCGCCGCGGCGACCGAGATCAACCGCCTGGCTGCCGAGATCGCCCAGCTCAACGGCGCCATCGGCGGCAACGCCACCACCGCAGCACCGGACCTGCTGGATCGCCGTGACCAGCTGATCGCCAACCTGGTGGGCTACACCGGCGGCACCGCCGTGGCCCAGGACGGCGGCACCCTGAACGTCTACACCGCCGGCGGCCAGGCCCTGGTTGTCGGCACCACGGCATCGAAGGTGACCACCGTCACCGACCCGTACCAGCCCGAGCGCCTGCAGCTGGCGCTGGAAAGCCAGGGCGTGAAGATCACCCTCGACCCGAAGTCGCTCGGCGGCCAGGTCGGCGGCATGCTCGAATTCCGCGAGACCGTGCTGACCCCGGCCCAGGCCGAGCTCGGCAAGCTGGCCATCGGCCTGGCCAGCACGTTCAACGAGTCGCACCGCAACGGCGTGGACCTGTACGGCAACATGGGTGGCGACCTGTTCAACATCGGCAGCCCGCGCGTCACCAACAGCACTAGCAATACCGGCACCGCATCGATCACCGCCAGCTACGGCGACCTGTCCGCCCTGGATGCGCAGAACATCGTGCTGAAGTACAACGGCAGCCAGTGGCAGGCCGTGCGGTCGGACACCGGCGCCAGCGTGGCGATGACCGGCACCGGTACCGCAGCTGATCCGCTGGTGGTGAACGGCGTGGAGCTGGTGGTCAGCGGCACCCCGGCCACCAACGATCGCTTCCTGCTGCAGCCCACCGCGGGCGTGGCCGGCAGCATCAGTGTGGCCATCACCGATACCTCGCGCCTGGCGGCTGCGGCGCCGGTGAAGGGCAGTGCCGCGCTGGCCAACACCGGCACCGGCAAGGTGACCGACGTCAAGGTGACCGACGCCAGCAATGCCGATCTGCGCAACGCAGCCTCGATCGTGTTCACCTCGGGTACCGAGTACACCATCGACGGCGACGGCCCGTTCACCTACACCCCCGGGCAGACGATTTCCGCCAACGGCTGGAGCTTCGTCCTGGACGGTGCTCCAAAGGCCGGCGACGTCTTCAACATCGATCCGACCCCGGTCGGCTCGTCCGACAACAGCAATTCGCTGGCGATGGCCAAGGTCGAGGATGCCAAGGCATTCAACGCCGGCACCATCACCCTCAGTGGCGCACTGGGCGGCCTAACTACCCAGGTCGGCGCCGCCGCCCGCGCCGCCGAGTACTCGCTCGATGCGCAGCAGGTGATCACCGACCAGGCGCAGTCTGCACGTGACTCGATCTCCGGCGTGAACCTGGATGAGGAAGCGGCCGACATGCTGCGCCTGCAACAGGCCTACCAGGCGGCATCGCAGCTGATTTCCACCGCCGACAACATGTTCCAGACCATCCTCGGAGCCGTATCGCGATGAACAACCGTGTCTCTACCGGGATGATGTTCAACCAGTCCGTCTCGCTGATGCTTTCGCGCCAATCGAAGCTGCACCACATGGAGCAGCAGATTGCCACCGGAAGCCGCCTGGTCAGCGCGAAGGACGATCCTGTCGCAGCAGGCAGCGCAGTGGGCCTGGACCGTGCCGTGGCCGCACTTGCGCAGTTCGAGCTGAACGGCAACGCCGTGCAGAATCGCCTTGGCCTGCAGGAGAACGCCCTGCAGCAGGCCGGCGAGCTGATGGCGCGGGTCAACGAACTGACCTTGCAGGCCAGCAACGGCACGCTGTCTGCAGATGACAGAAAGACCATCGCTGCTGAAATCGACAGCATCCACGACAGTCTGCTGGCGCTGGCCAACACCCAGGACGGCAATGGCCGCTACCTGTTCGCCGGCACCGCGGATGACTCGACTGCCTTCACCCTCAGCGGCGGAAAAGTCACTTACAACGGTGACCAGACCCAGCGCAGCATGGAAATCGCACCAGACACCTTCGTGAAGGATGCGCAGAACGGCGCAGAAGTGTTCATGCGAATCCCCACCGGCGATGGCACCCTGGATGGCAGCGCTGCCACGGGCAACGCAGGCAACGGCGTGCTGTCCAACTTCGGCCGCGACACCGCAAGCGGTGACTGGAACGGCAGCAGCTACAGCGTGGTGTTCGGCGCAGACAACACCTACACGGTGACTGATGCCCAGGGAGCCGTCGTGTCCACCGGCACCCGCGCAGAAGGCGAAGACATCACGTTCGCAGGCGTGCGGATGCGCATCGATGGCACGCCGGTTGCAGGTGACTCATTCAGTATCGGCGCCTCCAGCACCCGCGACATCTTCGCCACGCTGAAAGGGCTCTCTTCGGCACTGACGGCAGATACCGGAAGCGGCAACGGCCAGACCGTGCAGAACAACGCTCTCCAGGCTGCCATCCGCGATGTATCGCGCGCATCGGAAAACATGATCGATGCGCGTGCCAATGGCGGCTCGCAGCTCAGCGCGATCGACGCCGCCACCAATGTCCGTGATGCCAATGAAGTGACCCTCAAGTCCACCCTTTCCTCGCTTCGCGACGTCGATTACGCCGAGGTCATCAGCCAATACAAGATCGAGAGTGCAGCACTGCAGGCGGCGCAGACCGTCTTCAGCCAGATCCAGTCAATGTCCTTGTTCAACATCATCCGCTGAACCTGCGCCACGCGGCGCATTCCCCCGAAACACCAATCAAACGCAGTACCAAACCGGAGTAGATAGAAATGGCACAAGTCATCAACACCAACGTGATGTCGCTCAATGCCCAGCGCAACCTGACGACCAGCGGCAACAGCCTGGCCACCAGCATCCAGCGCCTGTCGTCGGGCCTGCGCATCAACAGCGCAAAGGACGATGCCGCCGGCCTGGCGATCTCCGAGCGTTTCACCACCCAGATCCGCGGCCTCGACGTTGCAGTCCGCAACGCAAACGATGGCATCTCGCTGGCGCAGACTGCCGAAGGCGCGCTGTCGGAGATCGGCAACAACCTGCAGCGCATCCGTGAACTTGCCGTGCAGGCCTCCAACGGCACCAACAGCCAGACCGACCGCGAAGCCCTGGACAAGGAAGTGGCGCAGCTGAAGTCGGAAATCCAGCGCGTTGCCGAGCAGACCAACTTCAACGGCACCAAGCTACTGGATGGTTCGTTCGCAGGCGTCGCCTTCCAGGTGGGTGCCAACGCCGGTGAAACCATCTCGATCAGCAGCATCGCCAATGCGCAGCTGGCCACTCTGGGCGGCGAGACCACCCGCTTCAGCGCCAATGTGCTGGCGAGCAGCATCACCGACCTGGACGCTGTGCCGGCCGGCGGCCTGACCATCAACGGCGTCGACGTGGGTGCCATCGACGCGGCGGCCAACTCGCAGGAGCGATCCAGCCAGGTCGTGGAAGCCATCAACCGCGTGTCGTCGCAGACCAAGGTCGGCGCGTCGTACAACGCAACCACCGGCGAAATCACCCTGACCGGCAGCGCCAACTTCACCATCGCCGGTACCGCGACCGCCGACGCAGTGGGCGTCGCCGGCGTCACCCCCACCGACACCACCACCACGGGCCTGGGCGCCCTGAACGTGAACAGTTTCGCTTCGGCGCAGATGGCCATTGATCAGATCGACAACGCGCTGAAGGAAGTGAACACCGCCCGCGCCGACCTCGGTGCCGTGCAGAACCGGTTCACCTCCACCATCGTGAATCTGCAGACTACCTCGGAAAACATGTCCGCTGCGCGCAGCCGCATCCGTGACACCGACTACGCAAAGGAAACCGCCGAACTGACCCGCAACCAGATCCTGCAGCAGGCAGGCACGGCGATGCTGGCCCAGGCCAACACCTCCCCGCAGTCGGTGATGACGCTGCTGCAGCAGTAAATGTGTGTGCTTTGAACCCACGCAAGGGGCCCTTCTCAGGGCCCTTTTCGTTTCTGCGGGGCGCACTGGCAGGCGGCAATCGCAAAAATTGCGTATTGGGGCCTAAAGCGGGGATGGGCACTGCCGTTATTGATTTCAGCAGCGGCAAGGTCAGTCCCCTCTGCGAACGGTCCGGCGACACCTTGCCGGTTCATACGCCCTAAAGGAAGAAGCCACCATGGCACAAGTCATCAACACCAATGTTATGTCGCTGAACGCCCAGCGCAACCTGTCCTCCAGCGGCAGCAGCCTGGCGACCAGCATCCAGCGCCTGTCCTCGGGCCTGCGCATCAACAGCGCCAAGGACGACGCCGCCGGCCTGGCCATCTCCGAGCGCTTCACCTCGCAGATCCGTGGCCTGGACCAGTCCGTCCGCAACGCCAACGACGGTATCTCGCTGGCGCAGACCGCTGAAGGCGCGCTGTCGGAAATCGGCAACAACCTGCAGCGTATCCGTGAGCTGGCCGTGCAGGCCTCCAACGGCACCAACAGCCAGACTGACCGCGACGCCCTGAACAAGGAAGTGACGCAGCTGAAGGCTGAAATCCAGCGTGTCTCGGAGCAGACCAACTTCAACGGCACCAAGCTGCTGGATGGTTCGTTCAAGAGCGTTGCCTTCCAGGTTGGCGCCAACTCCGGCGAGACCATCTCCATCTCCAGCATCGCCAATGCACAGGTTGCGCAGCTGGGTGGCGTCACCAACCGCTTCACCGCGAACGTCGACTCCGGCGACATCACCGACCTCGACGCCCAGGTTGCTGGCGCCCTGACCATCAACGGCATCGACGTGGGTGCCATCGATGCCGCCGCAAACTCGCAGGAGCGTGCCGGTCAGGTCGTCGAAGCGATCAACCGCGTTTCCTCGCAGAGCAAGGTTTCGGCCTCGTACAACAGCACCACGGGTGAAATCACCCTGACCAGCGCAACCACCTTCACCGTCGCCGGCACCGGTGCCGCTGATGCTCTGGGCGTCAGCGGCGCAACTGCCACCGCTGCCAGCGAGACCGGCATTGCCGACCTGAACGTCAGCGGCTTCGCCTCGGCGCAGATGGCCATCGACCAGATCGACAACGCCCTGAAGGAAGTGAACACCGCCCGCGCCGACCTGGGTGCCATCCAGAACCGCTTCAGCTCGGTGGTCACCAACCTGCAGACCAGCTCGGAAAACATGGCCGCTTCGCGCAGCCGCATCCGCGATACCGACTATGCCAAGGAAACTGCGGAACTGACCCGCAACCAGATCCTGCAGCAGGCCGGTACCGCCATGCTGGCCCAGGCCAACAGCTCCTCGCAGAGCGTGCTGAGCCTGCTCCAGTAACGGAACGCAAGCCAGTGGAACCACGAGGCCCGCGCAAGCGGGCCTCGTGCGTTCTGGCATGGGCCTTGCAGGATGCTGTGCATGGGACGGCCCTAAAGACGCGGGCCGCCCCTGCCGATAACCCCTGCGTGCGCTCATCGCGCGCTTTCCACCCAAGGACCTCCCATGGCCACCTCCTCCCTCTACTCGATCGGTTCGGGCCTCGACATCCCCACCCTGGTCTCGCAGCTTGTCGCCGCTGAACGCGCGCCTGCCGAGAACCGCATCAATGCGGCGGGCACGGCCGCCACGGCCAAGGTTTCCGCGCTGGGCAACATCAAGAGCGCCATGGACAACCTGCAGACCGCGCTGACCAACCTGACCAAGGACACGGATACCCGCACCCGCAAGGCCAGCGTCGCCGATGGGTCCGGCTTCACCGCAAGTGCAGGCACCGGCGCCTCGATCGGCAGTTACGACATCGAGGTGGTGAGCCTGGCCACCAGCCAGAAGCTCAGCTCGAGCGCATTCAGCAAAACCGAGACCGTGGGCGAAGGGTCCCTCAGCATTGCCTATGGCAGCAAGACCCTCAACATCGACGTCGCGGCAGGCCACACATTGTCCGACATCGCAAAATCGATCAATGCTGCTGCGGGGGGCAAGGGTGTCACTGCCTCCGTCGTGACCGCCGACGATGGACAGCACCTTGTCCTGACTGCACTGGACAGCGGCACCGCTGGCAAGATGACGATCACGGCCAATGGCGCTGGCCGCCTCGGCGATCTTGCCTTCGACAGCCAGGGCGGCGCAGGCATGACCGAGACGATCAAGGCCACCGACGCGGTGATCAAGGTCGATGGCCAGACCCGCACCTCCAGCTCGAACACGCTGACCGACGTCATCCCCGACGTCACGCTGACACTGAGCGCCGTGACCACCGGTGGCGCCAAAACGCTGACAGTCAAGGAAGACAACACCGTATTGAAGACCGACCTGCAGGCGCTGGTCACCACCTACAACAGCGTCCAGTCGATCCTCAAGTCGTCCAGCGCATTCAACGTAACCGCAGGAACCAGCTCGGCGCTGACCGGCGACTCGATGGTGCGCGGCGCACAGACCCAGCTGCGCAACCTGGTCAGCACAAACGTGGCCGACCTCAAGACCCTGGGCGTCACCATCGCGACCGACGGCACGCTGACCTTCGACAGCGCCGCCTTTGATACGGGCATTGCCAAGGACCCGACGGCCGCAACGCGTGTGTTCGGTGCTGACGGCAGCATCACCGATCCATTGAAGAGCATGCTCGACGCCAACCTCAACAGCACCAACGGCATGATCACCCAGCGCACCACCACGCTGAACAAGGAGATCAAGCGCCTGGAAGCCGAGCTGGACAACCTGGACATGCGCATGGAGAAGGTGTCCGACAACTACACCAAGCAGTTCACTGCCATGGATACGCTGGTCGCGCAGCTGCAGAAGACCAGTGACTACCTGACCCAGCAGCTTTCCAACAACAGCAGTTCGAGCAAGTAAGCGCGGCCAGGCCTCAAGCCCGACCGCATGCGTGCCGATAACGTATCAAGTTCGCCAGCCTTCCCCGCGCCCTGCAACAAATCGTTGCCGCGACGCGGACGGCTACAAAGGAGAAACTCACAGTGTACGGCTCCAGTCGCCAGCACGCAGATCAGTACCGCAAAGTCGGCGTCACGTCGGCAGTCTCGGATGCAGACCCCCACAAGCTGGTCGCCCTGCTTCTGGCTGGCGCCTGCGAGCGCCTGCGCCTGGCCCAGGCCTGCATCGAGCGCGGCGATACGACCCGGAAGGGTCTCGCCATCGGCCAGGTCTGCTCCATCATCGGCCACCTCAATGGTTCGCTCGACCACAACGCGGGTGGTGACATCGCCGGCAACCTGTCATCACTCTACGACTACGTCCTGCACCGGTTGACCGAAGCCAACCTCAACAGCGATGCAGTTGCACTGCAGGACGCACTGCAGGTCATGACCGAAATAGAAGCCGCGTGGCTTGCAATTCCGGCGGCGACCCGCAATGCACCGCAACCGCTCGCCGAGGCTTGACATGGGTTACATGAACGCAGCCCAGACCGTCGAGAACCTTCGCGCATCGCTTGAAGAACTTCGCGATGCTGCTCGCAGCAATGCCTATGAGAAGGCGGAGACCCTGGTCACTTCCTACGACCAAGGTGTGCGCCAGCTCTTCGAGCCGCCGGTGGGCACCCTGTCGCGCCTGGAGCTGGAGCGCCTGCTGGCCTTGCAGCACGCGGTCATGGATGAGATCACCCAGTTGCGTGACAACGCCGCACAGCACCTGCGCGCCGGCCGCACCTCCCTTCGCGCCGCCCATGCGTACCTGAAGGCAGAATCGCTGGCATGAGCCTGCTGCCGATCACGTCGCTGCACCACCCTGCCGAGAGCGAGCTGTTCGATGAAACGCTCAGCTGCGAGCTGGCCCTGCCGGCCGAGTTCCAGGCGGGCAGCGCGGCCGGTCGCACCAGCAGTGCCGAAGGCCTGCTGCGCAGCCTGGCGCTGGTCGAAGACAGCCGCGGGGACGAGCACGACGAACGCAGCGAATCCAGCCTGCAGATCCAGCGCCTGGAAGCCAAGCTGGACCTGACCATGTTGCTGCTGGGCAGACTGGTGCGCCAGCAGGGCCAGGACCTGCCCCTGCGCCCGGTACGCTGGTCCCGCCGCGGCATCCGCCTGCAGCTGGGGCCGCGCAGTGGCGCCCTGCCCGGCCAGTCCGGCGTGGTGCGCCTGCAGCCCAGCGACTGGCTGCCCGACAACATCGACCTGCCGGTGGACGTCATCGCCGAAGCGGCCGATGGCAGCGGCGGCCACTTCCTGTGGCTGCGCTTCAACCGCCTCGGCGATGGCCTGGAGATGGCCATGGAACGGCATTTGTTCCGTCTGCATCGGCGTCAGGTTGCCGAAGCGCGGCGAGCGCGCTGAAACCTGCCACCCGGAAGCGGGACGGAGTGCTCTTGGCGTGCCCGTTCAGCTAAGTTAAGGTGGTCTCCCCTCACGGACCTGCAACGTGCCTGTGCGAGTTCTCATCGTCGACGATCACACCCTGGTTCGCGCCGGCCTGGCGCGACTGCTGCAGGGGTTTGCCGACGTGCAACTGGTCGCCGAGGCAAGCAACGCCGAGCAGGCCCTGCAGATGGCGCTGCTGCATGCCCCGGACGTGATCCTGATGGACCTGTCGCTACCCGGCCGGACCGGCCTGGAAGCCCTCAGCGACATCCGCCTGCGCTCGCCGGGCACCCGCATCGTGATGATGACCATGCACGACGACGCCGCCCATGTGCGTGATGCACTCGACCGGGGCGCCGTCGGTTTCGTGGTGAAGGATGCCGCCCCGCAGGAGCTGGAACTGGCACTGCGCGCCGCGCACGCCGGCCAGGTGTTCCTCAGCCCGCAGATCTCGGCCAAGATGCTGGCGCCGATGCTGGGCCGAGAGAAGCCCACCGGCATCGCCGCACTGTCGCCCCGCCAGCGCGAGATCCTGCGGCGTATCGGCAAGGGCGAGAGCAACAAGGAGATCGCCGCCGATCTCGGCATCAGCGTGAAGACGGTAGAGACCCACCGCGCCCGCATGATGGAATCGCTGGGCTGCCGCCGCGCCAATGATCTGCTGCTGCTGGCGGCCCGCCACCAGCACGAGCTGGAATGACCGGATCTGGTCGGACGGCACACATCCGCGCCCGAACTGACGACGACTTTCCGTCATCCTGACACGAACTGTCGGGTTTCCGTTCACCGGCACCCCGAACGATCGTCTTGCACCCACGCAAAATCAACGACTTGCCACAGGGCATCGTCAACTTCCCGCGCCAGCGTAGGGAAAATCCCTACATCCTGTCGGGAAGATCACCAGTGCACTCAGGAACCCCCCGATTCCCCCTGCCTGGGATCAAAAGCAAGATGTGTTCCACAAGGCGTCGGGGAGCGGCGCCGGGGAACTGAAATGAAGGCTGCACTTTCGACCCAGCTGGGCCAGACGCTTCACCTCACGCCGCAGCTGTTGCAGTCCATCCGACTGCTGCAGCTGGACGGGCTGCACCTGGAACAGGAGATCCAGCGCCTGTTGGACTCCAACCCGCTGCTGGAAATCGAGGACGCCGAGGCACCGGCGGCCGACGCCACCGACGCCAGCGCCACGACCCTGGAAACGGCCGCCTTCGATGAGCTGCCCGAGTCCTCGATGTGGGACGTGGCCGGCAGCAGCTGGCAGGACGGCGACGACGATCGCATGGCGCGCATCGCTGCAGGCGAATCCACCGACCCGCAGCTGCGCGTGCTGCAGCGCCTGGCGCTGGATCTGGACGAGCGCGAACTGGCCGTGGCGGCCTTCTGGCTGGAGCATTGCGACGAGGCAGGCTACCTGCAGGCCCCGCTGGAGCAGCTGCAGCTGCTGGCCAGTGCGCAGTTCGATATCGATAGCGCCGGCGTGGAGGCCGTCCGCCAGCAGCTGCTGCACGGCGAACCCGCCGGCATGGCCGCGCAGGACCTGCGCGAAGGCCTGTTGGCCCAGCTCTACAGCCTGCACGGCGTGGTGCCGGCCCGGCACCTGGCCGCACGCATTCTGGAAGGCGCGCTGGAGGCCCTGGCCGCACATGACTATTCCGCGCTGGCCCGCCAGCACGACGCCGAAGTGGATGACGTGCGCGAGGCCGTGCGCCTGATCCTGTCACTGCAGCCGCGCCCGGGCGACAGCGTGCTGCCCGAGCGCAATGCGGTGGTGGTGCCCGACGTGGTCGCCTGGCACGCCGACGGGCAGTGGAAGGTGGCCCTGAACCCGGCCACCAGCCGCCGCGTCTCGATCAACAGCCAGTACGAACAGGCCCTGGCCGAAACCGGCGACGCCGCCCCGGCCCTGCGCGAGATGCTGCAGGAAGCGCGCTGGTTCAGCCGCGGCCTGTCGATGCGCTATGACACCCTGCTGCGCACCGCGCGGGTAATCGTCGAGCGCCAGGCCGCGTTCCTGGTGCGTGGCGAGGAAGCCATGGCCCCACTGACCCTGAAGGAAGTGGCCGAAGAGATCGGCATGCACGAATCCACGGTGTCGCGCATCACCACCGGCAAGTTCCTGCAGACCCCGCGCGGCACCTTCGAACTGAAGCATTTCTTCGCGGTGCGCCTGGAAGGTGCCAGCGTGTCCGGGCAGGCCGTCAAGGCCATGGTCCGCCGCCTGATCGACGCCGAACCGGCCGGTCGCCCGCTGGCCGACGAGGCCATTGCGGGACTGCTGTCACGCCAAGGGGTGAACATTGCCCGCCGAACCGTCGCAAAATACCGCGAACAACTGGATATCGCCCCGGCCCGTGAACGGCGCCGGCTCAGCGCCAGGCAACCACAGCTGGCCCGAGTGGGCTGAAAAGGATGTTGGACATGAACAAGCTCACAGTGCTGCTGGTCGACGACCATGAGGGTTTCATCAACGCGGCGATGCGCCACTTCCGCAAGATCGACTGGCTGCAGATTGTCGGCAGCGCCGGCAACGGCCTGGAAGCCATCGAGCGTTCCGAGTCGCTGCGCCCGCAGGTAGTGCTGATGGACCTGGCGATGCCGGAGATGGGCGGCCTGCAGGCCACCCGCCTGATCAAGTCGCAGGATGATGCCCCGTACATCGTGATCGCCAGCCACTTCGACGACGTCGAGCACCGCGAGCATGCGCTGCGCGCCGGCGCCGACAATTTCGTCAGCAAGTTGTCGTACATCCAGGAAGTCATGCCGATCCTGGAAGGCCTCAGGGAGGATCGATCGTGAGTGAATCGCGCATCCTTGTACTGGACAACGACGCCGTGCGTGCCGAGCGCACCGTTGCCCTGCTGGAATTCATGGACTTCAACCCGCGCTGGGTGTCCGACGCGGCCGACTTCGACCTGGGCCGCCAGCGCCAGAACGACTGGATGGCGGTGATCGTCGGCAGCCTGGACGACAGCGCCGCCAGCACCGCGCTGTACGCCTGGCTGGGCGGCAGCAGCCTGCCACCGCCGGTGCTGCTGGCCGATGGTGAAGCTGCAGCGTTTGCCCACCAGCACGGCCTGCACGAAGCCAACATCTGGCCGCTGGAAGCGCCGCTGCGCCACACCCAGATGGAAGCGCTGCTGCGCCGCGCCAGCCTCAAGCGGCTGGATGCCGAGCACCAGGCCGGCGCCGCACAGGACCACGGCCCGACCGGCAACGGCCCGGCCGTGACCGGGCTGCGCACGATGATCGAGCAGGTCGCCGCCTTCGACACCACCGTACTGGTGCTGGGCGAATCGGGCACCGGCAAGGAAGTGGTCTCGCGTTCGATCCACCAGCGTTCGCCGCGCCGTGATGGCCCGTTCGTTGCGATCAACTGCGGCGCCATCCCGGCCGACCTGCTGGAAAGCGAGCTGTTCGGCCACGAAAAGGGCGCGTTCACCGGTGCGCTGACTGCGCGCAAGGGCCGCTTTGAGATGGCCGAGGGCGGCACCCTGCTGCTCGATGAAATCGGCGACATGAGCCTGCCGATGCAGGTGAAGCTGCTGCGCGTGCTGCAGGAGCGCAGCTTCGAGCGCGTCGGCGGCAACCAGACCATCCGCTGCAACGTGCGCGTGATCGCTGCGACCCACCGCGACCTGGAGACCCGCATCGCCGAAGGCAAGTTCCGCGAGGATCTGTTCTACCGCCTCAACGTCTTCCCGATTGAAGTGCCGGCCCTGCGCGAACGTCGCGAGGACCTGCCGGCCCTGGCGGAAACCATCGCCATGCAGCTCGGCCGCACTGGCCGTGGCGAAGTGCGCTTCACCCCGGAAGCCCTGCAGGCCCTGGCCAGCTACGAGTGGCCTGGCAACGTACGCGAGCTGACCAACCTGGTCGAGCGCCTGGCCGTGCTGCACCCGGGTGGTTCGGTGCGCGTGCAGGACCTGCCGGCCCGCTACCGTGGCGACGCCGCACTGGCCGTGGTGGCGGCGCCCGCCCCGGCACCGGTGGCCGCCAGCGAGGAACGTCTGGACCTGCGCAGCTTCTCCTTCCACACCCCGGGCAGTGGCGGCCAGGCCGCCCCGGAGAGCGCTGGCGCCCAGGCGGCCCTGCCCAGTGATGGTCTGGACCTGCGCAACCACATGGCCACGATCGAACTGGGCCTGATCAACGAAGCACTGGAACGCACCCAGGGCGTGGTCGCCCATGCCGCCCAACTGCTCGGCCTGCGCCGCACCACCCTGGTGGAAAAGCTGCGCAAGTACGGCATCGAACGCGACCAGGCCGAGCTGGCCAGCTGAGCCGATGACGCCGGGGTCAGGCCCTCCCGCAGAGAGGGCGCTGACCCCACGCGATCCCAATCAGTAGATCCACGCCATGCGTGGATAGGGACCCAGTTGCCTAGCTGCGTTTGCAACTTCTCCTAAAGGCACCGTCGAAACGTGGCGGTAGCCTTCCCCAGATGGAGAACTCAACCCGTCCGCCAACACTGGACTTCGTGCCGATCAGCCAGGATGAGATCGATCAATCTTCCCTGATGCTCGAAATGCAACGGCTGTCTGATCGCCTTGAGCCGTATGCCTACAACAACACGAAGTTCCACTCTCGCCTGCAGCGACACGAGAATGACGATCGCACCCTGGCGATTTTCGGACGCGTGTTGGGCGGACTGTTCTTCGTGGACCTGAAAGATGGTTCAGTAGGACTGCTTCCAATCAGCTGCGAAGCAGTGCCCCAATACTGCAATTCAGATCTGCGGAGTTTCGCAGCCTTCCATCAGGCGTTCATGGCAGCAATCCGGCCTATGCTGAACTCCAGCGGTGACCTGGCGGAGTCCACCCTCATGCAACCCGAGACCGCATTCCGCACCAGGGATCCGGCCTCAATGGCCGACAAGGGTAGCTTCTGGCCCACATGCCTTTACGAGCTATCAGAGGGCTTCTTTCCTCTTTCCTCCGAGAGGGTGGAACTACACCGCTCACTCGGGATCGATCTCGACCATCCCTGGTAGCCATCGGCTCAAACACGCTGCGCGGGCCCGACCCCTCTGCGTTTCCAGCGCCAGAATTCCGGCCACGAAGCCCCACAGCGTCAGGCCAGAAAACCGACGCCGGTTAAATGGCGCCTCCAGCGGGGTCAGAGCCCGTGCGCCCCGGCAACCGCATCCACGCATGGCGTGGATCTACCTGGCGGGGTGTGTCCGATTGAGGGGGCGTGAGCCGCATGGATGCGGTGACCGAGCTTACAGGGACGTACTTGCAGCGTCCCCCTCAACCGGGCCCACCCCGCCAACCCAGGCAATGCCCGCCTTTGACGTTGAAGTTGACGTTGAGCAGGTGCAGGGCCCAGCCCTGCCAGCACACCCACAATCCTCACGACACTGAATCGAAACCCGGTTTCGGCACGCCACTTGCAACTGTTCCAGCGAACACCCCCATCCCTGTTTCTGGAACCGTTGCAGATGTCCCACTCCGTCACTTCGATTCTTTCCCAGATCCGCTCCTATCAGACCCAGATGGGACAGCCGGCGGCGCTCAACCCGCTGGCCGAAGCGCCGCGCAGCAATGCCCTGCCCGGTGCGGTCCTGGAGGCATCGCAGGTCCAGCCCGCCAGCTTCACCGAAACCCTGCGCGGCGCCATCGCCGGCGTCAACGACGCCCAGCAGAAGTCCGGCGCCCTGGCCAAGGCTTTCGAACTGGGCGAACCCGGCGCCGACCTGGCCAAGGTGATGGTCGCCTCGCAGCAGTCCCAGATCGCCTTCCGCGCCACCGTGGAAGTCCGCAACCGTCTCGTCCAGGCTTACCAGGACGTGATGAACATGCCGCTGTAAGGAACATTGACGCATGGCACTGACGCTCTCCAAGGAAACCCTGAACGCCGAAAAGGCCGGGCAGTGGTTCGACCGCCTGCAGAGTCTGCAGATCACCCGCCGCCTCGGCCTGATGGCGATGATCTCGGTGGCGGTGGCGGCAGGCCTGTTCGTGTTCTTCTGGTCGCAGAAGCCCGGCATGGTCCCGCTGTACACCGGCCTGGACCAGAAGGCGACCGCCGAAGCCACCGACCTGCTGCGCGCGGCACAGATTCCGTTCGAGCTGGACCCGGCCACCGGTGGCATCACCGTGCCGGAGAAGAACCTGCACGATGCGCGCCTGAAGCTGGCCGGTTCCGGCCTGACCGACAGCGGCAAGCTCGGCTTCGAGCTGATGGAACGTGACCCCGGCTTCGGCGTCAGCCAGTTCGTCGAAAGCGCGCGCTACCAGCACGCATTGGAAACCGAACTGTCGCGCACCATCAACACCCTGCGCCCGGTGCGCGATTCGCGCGTGCACCTGGCCATTCCCAAGCCCAGCGCCTTCACCCGCCAGCGTGACGTGGCCAGCGCCTCGGTCACCCTGGAACTGCGTGGCGGCCAGCAGCTGGAACGCAGCCAGGTCGATGCCATCGTGCACATGGTGGCCGCCGCCATTCCTGATCTTGCGCCGGAACGGGTGACCATCGTCGACCAGAGCGGCCGCATGCTAAGCGTCAGCGATCCGAACAGCGAAGCGGCGGTCAACGCCGCCCAGTTCGAGCAGGTGCGCCGCCAGGAAACCTCGTTCAACCAGCGCATCCGCGAGCTGCTGGAGCCGATGACCGGCCCCGGCCGCGTCAACCCGGAAGTGAGCGTGGACATGGACTTCTCGGTGACCGAGGAAGCCCGCGAACTCTACAACGGTGAACCGCAGAAGCTCCGCAGCGAGCAGATGAGCGAGAACACCAGCAGCACCCCGGGTCCGCAGGGCGTGCCGGGCGCGACCAGCAACAGCCCGCCGGCCCAGCAGGCGGCACCGCCGACCGCGCAGACCCCGACCGAAAGCAGCAAGAACGCGACCCGCAACTACGAGCTGGACCGCACCCTGCAGCACACACGCCAGCCGGCCGGCCGCATCAAGCGCGTCTCGGTGGCGGTGCTGGTGGACAACGTGCCGCGCGCCGGTGCCAACGGCAAGGTCACCCCGCAGCCGCTGGCGGCCGCTGAACTGACCCGCGTCGAGGCGCTGGTGAAGCAGGCGGTGGGCTTCAACGCCGAGCGTGGCGACACCGTGTCGGTGATGAACGCGCCGTTCGTGCGCGATACCACCCCGGTGGAAGGCCCGGCCTGGTGGGAGCTGCCGTGGGTGTTCGACGCCGGCCGCATGGTGCTGGGCGCGGTCGTGGTGCTGGCGCTGCTGTTCGGCGTGCTGCGCCCTGCCCTGCGCGGCATCACCGGGCAGAACAGGAAAGACGAGAACACCGCGCTGGAACCGCACACCGCGGACGTCCAGCTGGTGGATGACGATGGCACGCCGCTGCCGGCGCTGGGCGCTGACCGCCTCAGCCTGGCCGGTGCGGATCCCCTGGCCCTGCCGGTGGATTCCTATGAGGAACGACTGCGGATGGCGCGTGAAGCCGTGAAGACCGATTCCAAGCGCGTGGCCCAGGTGGTCAAGGGCTGGGTGGCCAATGACTGACGTGCAACTGACCGGCGTGCAGCGCGCTGCCGTGCTGCTGCTGTCGCTGGGTGAACTGGACGCGGCCGAAGTGCTGCGCCACATGGAACCCAAGGAAGTGCAGAAGATCGGCATCGCCATGGCGACCATGACCGACATCACCCGTGACCAGGTGGGCCGGGTCATGGACCAGTTCAACCAGGAACTGGGCTCGAAAACCTCGCTGGGCGTGGGCTCGGACGACTACATCCGCAACATGCTGATCCAGGCGCTGGGCACCGAGAAGGCCAGCGGCCTGATCGACCGCATCCTGCTGGGCCGAAACACCACCGGCCTGGACGCGCTGAAGTGGATGGACCCGCGCGCGGTGGCCGACCTGGTGCGCAACGAGCACCCGCAGATCATCGCCATCGTGATGGCCCACCTGGAGACCGACCAGGCCGCCGACGCGCTGAAGCTGCTGCCTGACCGCACCCGCGTCGACGTGCTGCTGCGCATCGCCACCCTCGACGGCATTCCGCCTAACGCGCTGAACGAACTGAACGAGATCATGGAGCGCCAGTTCGCCGGCAACCAGAACCTGAAGTCGTCCAACATCGGCGGCGTGCAGTGTGCGGCCAACATCCTCAACTTCATGGAAAGCGGCCAGGACCAGGCGATCCTGGGCGAGATCGCGCGCATCGATGCGCCGCTCAGTGGCCGCATCCAGGACCTGATGTTCGTGTTCGACGATCTGGTGGACCTGGACGACCGCGAAATGCAGCTGGTGCTGCGCGAGGTCAGCGGCGAGCGCCTGGGCCTGGCCCTGCGCGGCGCCGACATCAAGGTGCGCGACAAGATCACCCGCAACATGTCCCAGCGTGCGGCCGAGATCCTGCTGGAAGACATGGAAGCCCGTGGCCCGGTGCGCCTGTCCGATGTGGAAGGCGCACAGCGCGAGATCCTGGCCATCGTCAAGCGCATGGCCGATGAGGGCACCGTCACCATCGGTGGCAGCGCGGAGGCGATGCTGTGAGCAACGTCGTGCGCTGGCTTGCCCCCGACCTGCTGGCCCAGCCGCAACGGCAGCTGGAGCAGGAGGACATCTTCGAGCTCACCGAGCCGGACCCCGAGCACGAGCCGGAACCGGTGCTGCAGCTGCCGACCCTGGAGGAGATCCAGGCGATCCAGGACAGCGCCGAAAAGGAAGGCTTCCAGCACGGCCACGCCGAGGGCTACGGCCAGGGCCAGGCCGAGGTACGCCGCCTGGTCGCGCAGATGGAAGGCATCCTCGACAACTTCAGCCGGCCGCTGGCACGGCTGGAGAACGAGGTGGTCGGCGCGCTGGGCGAACTGGCGGTGCGCATCGCCGGCGCCCTGGTCGGTCGCGCCTACGAGGCCGATCCGGCCCTGCTGGTGCAGCTGGTGGGTGAAGCGGTGGATGCAGTGGGCGGCAGCACGCGCGAAGTGGAAGTGCGCCTGCACCCGGACGACATCGCCGCGCTCGCACCGCTGATGACCCTCACCCCGACCCAGCGCCTGGTGCCCGATACCAGCCTGAGCCGCGGCGACCTGCGCGTGCACGCCGAAGCGGTGCGCATCGATGGCACCTTGGAAGCGCGCCTGCGTGGCGCACTCGATGCGGTGATCCGCCAGACCGGAGCCACGCCATGACCCCCGAACCGAACCTGCCCCCGCCGTCGACCGACTGGGCCGTGGCCCGCAACCTGCGCCTGGCCCGCCGCCTGGATGGCCTGCGCGTGGATACCGCGCATGGCCGCGGGCTGATCCGTGAGGGCGTGCTGCGTCGCGCGGTCGGCTTGACCCTGGAAGCCGTGGGCTGCGAGGCGCCGCTCGGTGCCAGCTGCAAGGTGGAAGTGGTCGACGGTGGCTGGGTCGACGCCGAAGTGGTCGGCTTTGCCGGCGAGCGTACCTACCTGATGCCCAGCGCCGAACTGCATGGCCTGCTGCCCAACGCTCGCGTGGTTCCCTCTGCGCGCCGTGGCGGCGTGGAAGTGGGCGAAGGCCTGCTCGGCCGCGTGATCGACAGCGATGGCGTGCCGCTGGATGGCAAGGGCCCGATCCGTGCGGAAGGCCACGTCGGCATGGCCGGCGTCTCGATCAATCCGCTCGCGCGCGAGCCGATCACCCAGCCGCTGGACGTCGGCGTGCGCGCCATCAACGCCCTGCTCCCGATCGGCCGCGGGCAGCGCGTGGGCCTGTTCGCAGGTTCCGGTGTCGGCAAGTCGACACTGCTGGGCATGATGACCCGCTACACCGCCGCCGACGTGATCGTCGTCGGCCTGATCGGTGAACGCGGCCGCGAAGTCCGAGATTTCGTCGAGACCACGCTGGGCGAGGAAGGCCTGCGCCGCGCCGTGGTGGTAGCCAGCCCGGCCGACCGGCCGCCGCTGGCACGCCTGCACGGTGCCTACCGCGCCACGGCCATCGCCGAGTGGTTCCGCGACCAGGGTCTGAACGTGCTGCTGCTGATGGATTCGCTGACCCGTTTCGCCCAGGCGCAGCGCGAAATCGGCCTGTCGGTGGGTGAACCGCCGACTACCCGCGGCTACCCGCCGTCGGTGTTTGCCAAGCTGCCGGCGCTGGTCGAACGTGCCGGCAACGGCGCCAAGGGCCGTGGCTCGATCACCGCCTTCTACACCGTCCTGACCGAGGGTGATGACCCGCAGGATCCGATCGCCGATGCGGCGCGCGCCATCCTCGACGGGCACATCCTGCTCTCGCGCCGGGTGGCCGACAGCGGCCTGTACCCGGCCATCGACGTTGAATCGTCGGTCAGCCGCGTGGTCACGGAAATCGCCGACGAGCCGTGGCGCCTGCGCATCCGCAAGCTCAAGCGCCTGGTCTCGGCCTATTCCTCCAACCGCGACCTCATCGCGATCGGTGCGTACCAGCGCGGCAACGATGCCGCTACCGACGAAGCCCTGGAACGCTGGCCGGAAATCATGGAGTTTCTCGGCCAGGACGTGGCCAAGGCCGCTGATCTTCCGCACAGCCAGGCGGCGCTGCAGCGCCTGGTGGATTAAGAGAGCTGAACCATGACACAGTCCAAGCGCATCGATCCCCTGCTGAAGCGCGCCCAGGAACACGAAGACGCCGTGGCCCGCGACCTGGCCGAGCGCCAGCGCGTGCTCGACACCCACCTGTCGCGCCTGGACGAGCTCCGCCGCTACGCCGAGGAGTACGCAAACGCGCAGATGGCCGCCACCAGCCCGGCGCAGCTGCTGAACCGCCGCGCCTTCCTCGACCGCCTCGACAGCGCGGTGGAACAGCAGCAGGCCACGGTGAACGGCAACCGCGAAAAGGTGGAAGCCGAACGCGCGCGCCTGATCCTGGCCAGCCGTGACAAGGCCGTGCTGGAACAGCTGGCCGCCAGCTATCGCGCGCAGGAAAAGGTGGTGACCGACCGCCGCGACCAGCGCGAGATGGATGACATCGGCGCCCGCCGTGCACGCCTGGCGCAGACGGCAGAACCGGACGGCGGCGAGCAGGGAGGCCGCACGTGATGCCCTCCGCACTGTCCAGCAGTATCGGCACCGGCAGCACCGCCAGCAGCACCGCCAGCCCGACGCGCAGCACCGGCCGCGGCAACGACTTCGGGCAGATGCTGCAGGGCTCGCCCGCGGCCGACACCCGGGCGAAGCCTGCCAGCAACGCGACCCCGGCCAAGCCGGGCGCCTCGACCGGCAGTGCAGCACCCAACCCGGACGACAGCGCGGACAAGGCCTGGACCAGCGGCAGAGACAGCGAGGCCAGCACGACCGAGGCCACCGCGTCGAACGCGCCCTCCTCCACTGCCGCGCAGGACAAGGACGCGGACACGGACAACAGCGCCGACGGCGACGATGCGCCGTGGCCGCCGCTCGGTCTGGCCGGGCTGGTGCTGGCCACGCCCGTGCCGGCCGAAGCCGCCGCGCCGGTGGTGAACACCGATGGCGCCGACGCGGCACTGCCGGCCGCTGCTCCGGCGCTGCCCACCGCACCGCCGCTGGCCGCCGGCGCAGCCGTGACCACCGCAGCGACTGCCACTGCAACGGACAGCGATGGCGACGTCGTCACCCAGCCGCTGCCGGACATGATCCTCGGCCAGCAGGCGCTGGATGGCGCCGACGACAGCGACGGCCTGCTGATCGGCGATCGCACCCCGACAGTCCCGTTGCAGGGCGCATTGCCCGCCGCGCTGCAGGACCTGAAGGCCGCGCTGGCCAGCACGCCGGTCTTCGATGGCGAACCGACGCCCACCCCGACCCTGGGTGACGACGGCTTCGACCAGGCGGTCGGCGCGCGCCTCAGCTGGCTGGCCGACCAGAAGATCGGCCACGCCCATATCCGCCTGAACCCGGAAGACCTGGGTCCGGTGGACGTGCGCCTGCAGATGAATGGCGACAAGGTCCACGCCAGCTTCAACAGCCCGCACGTGGATGTGCGCCATGCGCTGGAAAGCAGCCTGCCGCGCCTGCGTGAACTACTGGGCGAACAGGGCTTCCAGCTCGCCCACGCCGATGTCGGCCACCAGAACAGCGGCGACGGCAGTCCGTCGGCGCAGCCCGGCGGCACGGGCGACCTGGTCGGCGGCGACGGAGAACCGTCGCGGGGCGACACCACGGTGTCAGCCGCACAGCTGATGCGCCAGCGCGGGCTGCTGGACGCCTATGCGTAACGATTCGCCGGGCATGGCCCGGCGCTACCGACAGTTTTCCGTCGCACCCCTCTCCTTGCGCTGCGGCACGCCCCTTGCATATCCCGGTGAAGCAACCCTCAGGAGCTTCACCTCGTGGCCGCAGCCGCTGACAAAACCAAGAAGACCGCCGACAAGGACAAGGCCGCCAAGCCGCGCAGTCCGCTGTTGATCACCGCCCTGGTGGCCGTGCTGGCCGCAGGTGCCGCCGGTGGCGGCGTCTGGTTCTTCAACCAGTCCAAGCACGAAGACAAGACCGCCGAGGCCCCGAAGAAGAGTGCCGTGCCGGCCCCGGCACAGTACTTCGCGCTGGATCCGGCCTTCGTGGTCAATCTCAACGGCTCGGTGGACGGTCCGCGCTACCTGCAGGTGGAAGTGCAGCTGATGACCCGCGATCCGGCCGCGCTGGAAGCGATCAAGACCCACGCCCCGGCCATCCGCGCACGCCTGCTGATGCTGTTCTCGCAGGTGACCTCCGACCAGATCGCCGACATCGCCGGCAAGCAGAAGCTGCAGGCCAATGCGCTGGCCGAAGTGCAGAAGGTGCTCAAGGCCGAGACCGGCAGCAACGGTGCCGACGATCTGCTGTTCACCAGCTTCGTGACCCAGTAAGGGCTGCCCCCGATGAATGACCTGCTGTCCCAGGATGAGATCGATGCCCTGCTCCATGGCGTGGACAGTGGCGCGGTCGAAACCGAACCGGAGGCGCCCAGTGGCGAGGCCCGTTCGTACGATTTCGCCAGCCAGGACCGGATCATCCGCGGTCGCATGCCGACCCTGGAAATGGTCCACGAGCGTTTCGCGCGCCTGTGGCGGATCGGCCTGTTCAACCTGATCCGGCGCTCGGCCGAACTCTCGGTACGCGGCATCGAGCTGATCAAGTTCAACGATTACATGCATTCGCTGTATGTGCCGACCAACCTGAACCTGATCCGCTTCAAGCCGCTGCGAGGCACCGGCCTGATCGTGTTCGAGCCGACCCTGGTGTTCGCCATCGTCGACAACTTCTTCGGCGGTGACGGCCGCTACCCGACCCGCATCGAAGGCCGCGAGTTCACTGCCACCGAAATGCGGGTGATCCAGCTGCTGCTGAAGCAGACCTTCGCCGACCTGCGCGAGGCGTGGGCGCCGGTGATGGAAGTGGATTTCGAATACATCAACTCGGAAATCAACCCGCACTTCGCCAACATCGTGACGCCGCGCGAATACGTGGTCGTGTGCCGCCTGCACGTCGAACTCGACGGCGGTGGCGGCGACATCCACGTCACCCTGCCGTACTCGATGCTGGAGCCGATCCGCGAACTGCTCGACGCCGGCATCCAGAGCGACCGCAATGATCGCGATGCCAGCTGGGGCGTGATGCTGCGCGAGCAGCTCAACATCGCCGAAGTGACCCTGTCCAGCGTGCTGGCCAGCAAGCGCATGACCCTGCGTGACCTGACCCGGCTGAAAGTCGGCGACATCCTGCCGATCGAGCTGAACCCGCAGGTACCGCTGTGCGTGGAGAACATCCCGGTATTCACCGGCGAGTTCGGCGTCGCCAACGGCATGAACGCCGTGAAGATCACCGCTACCCATCCGCCGGGCACCCGCCCGCGCGTACCCGTCATCCAGGAAGACCCGCAATGAACGATATCGACGCCCTCGAACCGACCCCGGCCCAGTTCGGCAACCTGCAGGCCGACGAGTCGATCGGCCCGGACCTGAACCTGGACGTGATCCTCGACGTGCCGGTGACCCTGTCGCTGGAAGTCGGCCGTGCCCGCCTGCCGATCCGCAACCTGCTGCAGCTCAACCAGGGCTCGGTGGTGGAACTGGAACGCGGCGCCGGCGAATCGCTGGATGTGTTCGTCAACGGCACCCTGATCGCCCATGGCGAAGTGGTGGTCATCAACGATCGCTTCGGCGTGCGCCTGACCGACGTGGTCAGCCCGAGCGAGCGGATCCGGAGACTGCGTTGAGCCTGCTGCTCGCCACCGCCCAGGCGGCTGCGAAGACCACCCCGCAGATCGGCCAGCATGCGGCCAGTGCACCGAGCCTCTTCGGCGCGGTGCTGGCGCTGCTTGCGGTGCTGGCGCTGGTGGTCGGCCTCGGCTGGCTGCTCAAGCGCATGCCGGGCAGTGGCTTCCGCCCCCCGGAGGGCATGAAGCTGGTGGCCAGCCTGAATGTCGGCGCCAAGGAACGCGTGGTGGTGGTCGAGGTCAATGGCCAGCAGCTGCTGCTGGGCGTGACCGCCGGCAGCATCAACACGCTGCACACCCTTTCCGAACCGCTGCCGCCGCCCGCGCCCGCGCGCGTGCCGGACTTCAAGAACCTGCCGAATTTCGCCCAGCTGCTGCAACAGCGGCTGCGCAAGGACCCCTGACATGCGTGTCGCCCGTACCCGCCCCGCCACCGTTCTGTCGTGGCTGCTGTTGATCGCTCTGTGCCTGCTGCCCGTGCTGGCATTTGCCGCGCCCGGTGCGCCGGCCGCGCTGCCGGACGTCAACGTCGGCAAGATCGGCGGCCAGCCGGTCAGCCTGCCGTTGCAGACCCTGCTGCTGATGACGGCGATCACCCTGATCCCGTCGATGCTGCTGGTGCTGACCTCGTTCACCCGCATCATCATCGTGCTGGGCCTGCTGCGGCAGGCGCTGGGCACCGGGCAGACGCCGTCCAACCAGGTGCTGCTGGGCCTGGCCCTGTTCCTGACCGCGATGATCATGATGCCGACCTGGGACAAGGCGTGGAGCACGGGCATGGCGCCCTACCTCAACGGCGAGATCGACTTCCAGACCGCCTGGACGATGACCACCACGCCCCTGCGCGCTTTCATGCTGGCGCAGATCCGCGAGACCGACCTGATGACCTTCGCCGGCATCGCCGGGCACGGCACTTACGCCAGCCCCGACGCGATCCCGTTCCCGGTGCTGGTGGCCTCGTTCGTCACCAGCGAACTGAAGACCGCCTTCGAGATCGGCTTCCTGATCTTCATCCCGTTCGTGATCATCGATCTGGTGGTGGCCAGCGTGTTGATGTCGATGGGCATGATGATGCTGTCGCCGATGCTGGTGTCGGCGCCGTTCAAGATCCTGCTGTTCGTGCTGGTCGATGGCTGGGTGCTGACGGTCGGTACGTTGGCGGCCAGCTTCAACCCGTCGTGAATCGAGCATACCCCGCCGGGCATGGCCCGGCGCTACCGATGGAACAATGATGTCTCCCGAACTTGCCTTGACCGAACTGCGTGGCGGCCTGATCACCGTGCTGTGGGTGGCCGGCCCGCTGCTGCTCACCGTGCTGGTGGTGGGCGTGGTGGTGGGCGTGGTGCAGGCCGCGACCCAGCTCAACGAGCCGACCATCGCCTTCGTCGCCAAAGCCGCCGCGTTGACGGCCGTGCTGTTTGCGCTGGGCAGCCTGCTGATCGGCCACCTGGTCGAATTCACCACGCTGCTGTTCCAGCGCATTCCACACCTGATCGGCTAGGAACTACGCGCTGATGGATGCCGCCACCCAGATGGCTGCCGACGGCCTGCAGGCCTTCAGCATGATCGCCACGGTGCTGTGGACGATGCTGCGCATCGGCGCGGTGGCGATGGCCATGCCCATGATCGGTACCCGCGCGGTGCCACAGCGGATCCGCGTGATCCTGGCCGGCACCCTGTCCATCGCCCTGGCCCCCCTGCTGCCGCCGGTACCGGAATGGACCGGCTTCGACGCCGCCACCGTGTTGACCATCGCCCGTGAAATCGCCATCGGCGTGTCCATCGGCTTCATGCTGCGGCTGATCTTCGAGGCCGGCGCCATGGCCGGCGAACTGGTCGCGCAGGGCACCGGCCTGGCCTTCGCGCAGATGAGCGATCCGCTGCGCGGCGGCACCTCCGGCGTCATCGGCCAGTGGTTCTACCTGCTGTTCGGCCTGCTGTTCTTCACCGCCAACGGCCATCTGGCGTTGATCTCGCTGGTGGTGGACAGCTACCGCGCGCTGCCGATCGGTGCGCCCCTGCCCGACCCGACCGCTTTCTTCAGCATCGCCCCGACCCTGCTGCTGACCGCCCTGCGCGGCGCCCTCACCCTGGCCATCCCGCTGACGGTGGCGATGCTGGCGGTGAACCTCGCCTTCGGGGTGCTGGCCCGTGCCGCGCCCGCAATGAACCCGATCCAGCTGGGCCTGCCGGTCTCGCTGCTGCTGGGCCTGTTCCTGCTGGCCCTGCTGATGGGCGAAATGGGCCCGCCGGTGCAGCGCCTGTTCGACGCGGCCTTCGAAGCGGCGGGTGCCGTCACCCGGTGACGCGTATCTGTAGAGCCGAGCGCATGCTCGGCTGCTCCTGGCCGAAGGAGGAAGCCGAGCATAGGCTCGGCTCTACCCCTCCCCCACCAGTTCGCGCTAGAGTGAATGGGCGGGACCCAGGGGGACACCGCACGTGGCAGCCGCCGTGCGGGCTGCCTGCCTCATCCATGCCCCAACGTAGTTTTTCCGTCGACAGGATGGTCCGGGAGAAAGACGAATGCTGGTAGGCACGTACAACCCGTGGCTGATAGCCGTTTCGCTGCTGGTCGCCGTAATGGCGTCGTACACCGCGCTGGCCATGGCCGGCCGCACGGTCACCGCGCCCGGCAAAGGCGCTACCTGGTGGTGGCGGCTGGGCGGCGGTTTTGCCATGGGCCTGGGCATCTGGTCCATGCACTTCATCGGCATGCTCGCCTTCAACCTGCCCATTCCGCTGGGCTACGACCTGCCGATCACCCTGCTCTCGCTCGGCATGGCCATCGCCGCCTCGGTGTTCGCGCTGTGGCTGGTTTCGCTGCGCACCCTGCCGCACCCGCGCCTGGCCGGTGGCGCGGTGCTGATGGGCACGGGCATCGCCGGCATGCACTACGTCGGCATGGCCGCGATGCGCATGAACCCGGGCATCGATTACGACCCGGTCTGGCTGGCGCTGTCGCTGCTGGTCGCCGTGGCCGCTTCATGGGTGGCGCTGTACGTCGCCTTCCGGCTGCGCGCGCAGCACACCCGCAGCGTTGATCGACTGGCCGCTGCCGGCCTGCTCGGCCTGGCCATCGTCGGCATGCACTACACCGGCATGGCCGCCGCGCGTTTCCCGGAAGGCAGCGTCTGCGGTGCGGCGGTGGGCAATGGCCTGCAGAGCACCTGGCTGGCGATGCTGGTGGTGGTGCTCACCGTGGCGATCCTGGCGGTGGTGCTGGTGGTGTCCTGGATGGACCAGCGGGTGGAAGCGCAGCTGTTGCGGCTGCGCAACTCGATGCTGAGCACATCGCTGACCGATGCCCAGCAGGAACTCACCCAGGCGGCGCTGCACGATCCGCTCACCCGCCTGCCGAACCGGTTGCTGTTGCAGCGGGGCATCGTGCAGGCACTGGCCGAGGCCGAACAGGGCGGCAGCCGCTTCGCGGTGATGTTCATGGACCTGGATGGCTTCAAGCAGGTCAATGATGCCTATGGCCATCAGGCCGGTGATGCATTGCTGGTGGCGGTGGCCGAACGCACCCGCCAGCTGCTGCGGCCCAACGACCTGCTGGCCCGGCTGGGCGGCGATGAGTTCGTGCTGGTGGTGCGCATCGAGCACGACGAGGATCTGCCGACCCTGGCCCGGCGCATCCTGCAGGCGGTGGGCAGCGCCCCGCTGCTGCCCGACAGCGAACTGCAGGTGACCGCCAGCATCGGCGTGGCGATCTGCCCGGACCATGCTGCCAGCGAACGGCAGCTGATGGCCTTTGCCGATGCGGCGATGTACCAGGCCAAGGAATCCGGCCGCAATGCCTTCGTGATGTTCGCCGACTGGATGAACGACAGCGCCGAGCAGCAGTTCCGACTGCTGGCCGACCTGCGCAAAGCGATCAGCAGCGACCAGCTGTTCCTGCACTTCCAGCCGAAGATCCAGGTGGCCACGCAGAAGGTGGCCGGGGCCGAGGCGCTGATCCGCTGGCGTCATCCCGAGCAAGGCCTGATCCCGCCGGATCGCTTCATCCGCCTGGCCGAGCGCAGTGGCGCCATCAACGAGATCGGTCGCTGGGCGCTGGACCAGGCCTGCGCGCAGCTGCGCCGCTGGCACGACGCCGGCCACGAGGGCTGGTCCATGGCGGTCAACCTGTCGCCGGTGCAGTTCGGCTCGCCGCACCTGCTGCAGGATGTGACCGAGGTGATCGAGCGCCATCGCATCAGCCCGCGCCAGCTGGTGCTGGAGATCACCGAAAGCACGGTGATGCGCGATACCGACACCAGCCTGCGCCTGCTGCAGGCGCTGTCGGCGCTGGGCGTGGGTATTTCCATCGATGATTTCGGCACCGGCTATTCAAGCCTGCTGTACCTGAAGCGTCTGCCGGCCACCGAGATCAAGATCGACCATGCCTTCGTGCGCGACCTGGAACACAGTGCCGAGGACGTGGTGATCGTCTCGGCCATCGTGGCGCTCGGCCACGCGCTGGACATGGACATCGTGGCCGAGGGCGTGGAGACCGCTGCCCAGCGGGCATACCTGGAACGCCTGGGCTGTGACTACCTGCAGGGCTTCCTGCTCGGCCGGCCGGTGGATGCCGCCCGCTTCATGCAGCTGCACGACCTGCCGCGGCCACGGGTGGAACTGGCGCAAAGCCCGCCGCCACCGGACTCGACCTGACGCCGGGGCCAGCCCGGCGCTACGGCCCATCACTTGTCCGTATGATGGGCCGCGCGCCCGTCACCCAAGGAAGAGTCCGTGGCCCGACGCATCTCCCTCGCCGGCCTGCTGCTGGCGCTGGTCTGGTGTACCCACGCCGGCGCCAACGAGCTTCGGTGGACCCTGCAGGTAGACGCGCCCCAGGGACAGGTTGACGCCGCACTGCAGCGGCTGGGCAGCGAACTTCTGCAATCTTCCACGCTGACCGATGCACAGCGCAGCCACGCGCTGCTGGCCAGTGGCCGCTTTGCCAAGGCGCAGGCATCCATCCAGCAGGTGCGCGCAGGGCTGATCACTGCTGGCGACCCCGCGGCGGCGCAGCGCTGGACCTCGATGCTACTGATGGCCACGGCCGCGGGTACCGACGACCCGGCTTACGCGGGCGCGTTCCATGCACTGTTCAGCGGACTGGATGATGCTGAAGATGCTGCTTGCCGCCGCCCATGGCTACGCTGGGATCAGCGTGGACGCACGCGGCAAGGGCTAGGGCACCGGCACCATCGCTCCCTACGAACATGACGGTGAGGACGCCAACGCCGCCATCGACTGGATCAGCCGCCAGCCCTGGAACGATGGCCGGGTGGCGATGTACGGCGGCAGCTACGAGGGCTTCACCGCCTGGGCGGCGGCGCGCCACCACGACCCTGCCCTGAAGACCATCGTGCCCTACGTCGCCGCCATCCCCGGCCAGGGTCTGCCGATGGACAACAACGTCTTCCTCAGTGCCAACTACGGCTGGGCGTTCTACGCAGCAAACGGGCCGATGCTGGACGACGCCACCTATGACCAGAACGCACGCTGGCAGCAGCTGGGCCCGCGCTGGTATGCCTCGGGCCGCCCATACCGGCAGATCGACCAGGTGGACGGCACACCCAACCCGAGGCTGCAGCGCTGGCTCGACCGTCCCGGGTATGACGCGTATTGGCAGGCGATGGTCCCCTATGGCGACCAGTTCGATGACATCCGCATCCCGGTACTGACCATCACCGGCTATTACGACGATGGCCAGATCTCGGCGCTGCAGTACGTCAAGGAGCATCTGCGGCACCGCCCCGATGCCGACCACGCCCTGTTGATCGGGCCCTACGACCATGGCGGCGCGCAGTCGGCACTCAAGCCCACGCAGCTGCGCGGCTATGCGCTGGACCCGGACGCGCAGTTCGATACGCCGGCCGTGACCTTCGAGTGGCTGGACCATGTCCTGCGCGGTGCACCGCGCCCGGCGCTAGTGCCCGACCGGGTCGACTACCAGCTGATGGGCGCCAACCGTTGGGGCCATGCGCCCACCCTGCAGGCCGCGGCGGGCGGCCAGCGCCGCTATCACCTGTCCACCGCGCCCGCCTCGGCCGAGGGGTACCACCGCCTGCAGGAACAGACGCCGACACCCAGCCAGCTGCGGCAGACCGTCGACATGGCCGACCGCAACGAAATGCGCCACGGCTACTACCCGTTCCCGATCATCGAAGCGCAGGACACGGCAGACACCGCGTCGTCCTTCGTCTCCGCGCCGTTCAGTGAACCGATGGACCTGGTGGGCAGCTTCTCCGGCGACCTGAAGGTGCGTATCAACAAGCGCGACCTGGATTTCACGGTCACCCTCTACGAGCTGCTTGCCGATGGGTGCCGCATGCAGTTGTCCTACTACATGGGCCGGGCCAGCCATGTGCGGGATGCGACCACGCGCCATCTGCTGCAGCCTGGGCAATGGACCCACCAGCCCTTCGACCGCACCCGCATGGTTGCGCGCCGCCTGGCCCCCGGCAGCCGCCTGCTGGTGAAGGTGGACGTATTGAAGGACGCGATGCACCAGGTAAACCGCGGCACCGGCGGCGATGTCAGCGATGAGTCGGCCGCAGATGCGGGCGCCCCGCTGCAGGTGGACTGGCACAGCGACAGCGTGCTGACGATACCGCTGCAGGCGGCATACAGAACCCTGTAGCGCCGAGCCTGCGCTCGACTGAGGGTGGGCGCCTGCACCAGCCCTGGCAACTCCAGACATCACGCCAGGCCGGCATTGCCCTACCGGGCAATTTCCGGGCTGCCCCGGCTGGCAATTGCCTGACGTGCGCAATACGCTTCACGGGGTACAAAGGCGAGCCGGGAAACGAGATGTCAGGGAAGAATCAGTTCGAGAAACCTCGATGGGAGCGTGACGTGGTCCGCTTCCTGCCGCTCAAGAGCCAGTTCGTGCTCTCCGGCAACGTGCGCGACCTGCAGGCAGGCGAGCTGCAGCCGGGCCTGGTAACGGCACAGAGCTTCAACCAGCACCTGTGCACGACCCTGCTTGACGAGGGCTTCAGCCAGGTCCTCAGCTGGGATCCGCTGGCCGGCTTTCGCGTGCTGGGCCGCCCCGGCAGCGAGCCGGGCGAGGACGATGCGCTGCTGCGGGAGCTGGGCCTGACCCCTGCCAACGGCGCCGCCGCGGCGGGCGTCGACCTGCTCTCGGCGACCCTGCAGCGCCTGGTCAACCGCGGCGGCGAACCAATCGCGCTGATCGTGGACTTTGCGTCGCGCCTGAGCGTTCGCAGCGACAGTCTGAGTGCAGCCGAGCATCAGTTGTTTACCCACGCCCTCGTACTCGCCCACCAGGCGCGCAGCCGCCCCGCCACTGCGGCACGCAGGCCGTTCTTCAACAGCGTGCTGTGGGTGGTCGAAAAGGAAGGCGACCTCCCCGACTGGCTGGTGGTGGGCAACCCGCGGCTGCACCCGGTCGCGGTCGGCAAGCCCGATCAGCAGATTCGCCGCGCATTGGCACCTGCCCTGTTGAAAGGCCTGCCCGGCGCCGCAACGGCGCTGGCAGATGTCCTGGAGAAATCCGTCGATTCATTCGTCACCGAAACCGAAGGCCTGCTGCTGCTGGACCTGACCGCGATCGCGCAGCTGGCACGTGTGGAAGGCGTGGGCATGGAGCAGATCAGCGATGCAGTGCGCCGTTACAAGATCGGCGTCACCGAGGACCCCTGGCTTCGCATCGACCGACCGCGCATCCGCGCGGCACAGGGCTATGTGCAGCAGCGGGTGAAGGGCCAGGACCACGCGGTGACCCATATGCTGGACATCGTCAAGCGCGCGATGACCGGCGTTGGCGTCCGCCGCAAGGGCAACCGACCGCGCGGCGTGGCCTTCCTCGCAGGCCCGACCGGTGTCGGCAAGACCGAACTGGCCAAAACCGTGACCAGCCTGCTGTTCGGCGATGAAGGGGCGTACATCCGCTTCGACATGTCCGAATTCAGTGCCGAACATGCCGACCAGCGTCTGACCGGTGCCCCGCCCGGCTACGTCGGCTATGACGTCGGCGGCGAGCTGACCAATGCGATCCGAGAGAAGCCCTTCAGCGTCGTGCTGTTTGACGAGATCGAAAAGGCGCATCCACGCATCCTCGACAAGTTCCTGCAGATCCTCGACGACGGCGTGCTGACCTCCGGCCGCGGCGACAGGGTCTACTTCTCCGAGGCGCTGATCGTGTTCACCTCCAACCTGGGCATCTATCGCCAAGGTGAACACGGCGAGCGCGTCGCCAACGTGCTCCCCGGCGAAGCATTTGAACAGGTGCAGGAAAAGGTCCACTGCGAAATCGACCGCCACTTCAAGCTGGTACTGAACCGGCCGGAGATCCTCAACCGCATCGGTGAAAACATCATTGTTTTCGATTTCATCCGTGATGACGTGGCCATGCAGATCTTCGAGCAGATGGTCGACGCCACCCTGCAGGATCTGCATGCACAACAGTTGACCGTGACCCTGGCCGCTGACGCCCGCGATACGCTGCAGGCACAGTGCCTGCAGGACCTTTCAAACGGCGGCCGTGGCATCCGCAACCAGATCGAGGCGCGCCTGCTCAACCCGCTCGCACGTGTCCTGTTCGACCAGGACGCGCAACCCGGCGAGCACTTCGTCATCACCGCCGTGCAACCGGGCGGACTGGCCGTAGAACGGGCCTGAGCATGCAGGTCAGTCTTTCGCGTGTGCACTTTCCCGTCACCACGCTGGGGCCGGGCCAGCGGCTCGGCATCTGGTTCCAGGGCTGCAGCATCCGCTGCCCCGGCTGCATCTCGGCCGATACATGGGGACCGGGCCATCGCCGCATCGAGGTGGACGTGCTGCTTGAGCAGCTCGCGCCGTGGTGGCAGCAGGCCGACGGGGTGACGATCTCCGGCGGCGAGCCGTTCGACCAGTTCGAAGCACTGTGCGCCCTGCTGCGCGGCCTGCGCTCGCGTGGACCCGGCGACATCCTGGTCTACAGCGGCCATCCGCTGGAGGCGCTGCAGGCGCGCTTGCACCACGCGGAGGGTCTGATTGACGGCCTGATGAGCGACCCCTACCTCGCCGCTGCCGGGCAGACCCGGGCGCTGCGCGGCAGCGACAACCAGCGGCTGAGCCTGCTGACCGACCTTGGCCGCGAACGGCTGGCAGGACTTGATCGCCTGCATGCGACCGCAGACAAGGTGCTGGACATCATGTTTGACGACGATGGCAGCGTGTGGATGGCCGGCATCCCCCGACACAATGATCTGCTGCGCCTGCGCGGAATGCTGCGCGCGCAAGGTCATTACCTACAGACCAGCGCGCACGCCCCGAGCGGCGGCGACGTGGAGTAACCGCATGATCCGATTCTGCCCGAACTGCCATACCGAACGCGGTCTGCATGAACTGTTCTGCGAAGGCGAGGTCGGCACGCATCCCTGCGGGTGGGACCTGGCTGGCGAGCCCATCCATGCTGATGGCTGGCGGCCGCGCATCTTGCGCACCCAGGAAGAGGTTTCCGAGGTGCCGCACGATGCGCGCGTCGAAGCCCTCTGCAGCAACGGCCACGCACTGGACGCCGGCGACCTCATGTGCCTGGAGTGCGGCGCAGAACCCGCAACCGGGGATGCACCGGCAATGCCGCGTGCTGCCGATGCCGCCCCCGACGCAGCGTCCGATGCCGATGCAGCGACTGCAGAAACGGTCATCGACCAGTGGCGGCTGCTGCGCCAGATCAGCAGCACCGATGGCATCCGCGAGCGCTACCAGGCCGAGCATGCGCAGACTGGGCAGGTGGCGGTGCTCACCCTGTACCGCGCCGGCGCCGAGCCGGACCCCGCGGTCTACGATGTCATCCGGCGGCTGCCGCGTGAGCACGTGCCGGACATCATCGCGACCGGGCGCTGGGATGACCGTGCCTATGAGGTGGTGGAGATGCTTGCCGGCGGCAGCCTGGCCGATCTCGGCAGCGTCATTGCCGATGGTGAGGCCGTGCGCCATGTGGTGCGTGAGCTGGGCCAGGCCCTGCACGCCTTCAACGAAGCCGGACTGCGCCACCGTGACCTGCGCCCAGCCAGCCTGCTGATCCGTTCGCGCGACCCTCTGGACATGGTCATCAGCGGCTTCGGCTCAGCGCGCCTGTCCGAGTTCGACCTGGACATCGTCTCGCCGCTGGAAACCAGCCGCTACATGGCGCCCGAAGCCATTGCCGGCGGCGTCGCCGCTGCCTCGGACTGGTGGAGCCTGGGCATGATCCTGCTGGAACAGTTGACCCAGGGTCGCTGCTTCGAGGGGACCCACGCCAACGCCTACCTGATCCACGTGCTGGCCAATGGCGTACCGATTCCGCCGGACATCGATCCGGACCTGAACCTGCTGCTGCGCGGCCTGCTGGTGCGTGACCGCCACCAGCGCTGGCAGTGGCCGCAGGTGTCGGACTGGCTGGCCGGTATCGCGGTGGCCGCGCCGCCCTCGCCCGCGCAGGAACGCGATGAAGGTGACGGCGCAAGCCTGCGCCTCGGCGAACGACGCTTCCAGCGCCCTGCGATCTTTGCCCTGGAGGCGGCACAGGCCGAGCACTGGGACGAAGCACGTGACAGCCTGTTGCGCGGGGTCATCGTCACCTGGGCAGACCAGGCCGGGCTTGCGCCTTCCATCGTGTCCGCGCTCCGCCAGGTGGTCCAGCATGAGGGCGTGGAAGAGGATTTCAGGCTGATGCTGGCGTTGAAGATCCTCAACCCGGAAATGCCGCTCATCCACCGTGGCAGCATCGTCACCCCTGGCTGGCTGCTTGAGAACCCACTGGAAGGCTACCGCCTGATCAGCGGCTCGGTACCGGACCTGCTTGAACAACTGCAGACCGATGCGTGGCTGTCGCGGCTGAAGCTGCGTGCGCAGAACGTGCGACAGCGCGCGCTTCACCAGCAGATCGACCTCATCGAAGAAGTGCTCCGGGTCTACCTGTTGTCCACCTCGCGGGCACGCCTGGCCAGCCAGTGGCAGGAACGGCAGCGGCTGCTGCCGGATACGGACCACCCCGGCCTGGCAACCCTGGCCGAACGCATGATGGTCACCGAGGAGGACCTGATCGTCCTGCTCAGTGCCGCCATCGGGCAGTTCCGCTCGGTCGATGCCATCGTCGCCGAGGCGACCGAACTGGCGGCCAAGGCCGGGCTTGCCGAGTGGGATGCCGCAGCGGCCACCCTGCTGCTGCAGCACCCACGCACCGAGCTGTACCGGGCGATGGACGAACGTATCCTGGGCTTCGCGCGCTGCGGCATGCCCGTCATCGACAGCTGGGCCGAACAGTTCCGCCTGGAACGGCGCATGCCGCTGGCGCGCGCGCTGGTGGTGCTGGCCGTCCCCGGCAGCCGCTGGCAGCAGCCGCAGCGCCAGCAGTACGTGGCCCAGATCCTGGACTTCTTCGAAAAGAAGGTTGTGACCGCCGTCATGCGTGGCCCCCTGGTGCGGATGAGCATCGGCAAGACCACCGGGCGGGTGGATATCCGCGAACTGGACTGCCCGCGGCGCCCTGCCCCCGCCCTGCTCGACCACCTGCTGCAGCGCAACGCACGCGCCGTGGCGGTCGATCCGGAAGCGCTCCAGCGCACCCCTGCGGCTGAACAGCGGCTGCGCTCGCTGCTGCGGCAGAGCACCCTTTACAAGCGCGATACCGGTATCGATGGCCTGTACCTCGGCTTCCCGTTCCTGCTCAGCCGCGATCCGCGCAGCAACGCGCGCACCCGCATCATTCCGCTGCTGTTGTGGCCGGTAAAGCTGGACATGGCGCTGGCCCAACGCTACCAGGCCAACCTTGCCTTCGATGGCGAGCGCGAAGAAGTGCGGATCAATCCGGCACTGGAAAGCATCGTGGGTTCGGAGATGTTCCGCCGCTGGCAGACATCGGCCGATGAACTGCTGGGCCGATCGTCGCTGCGCGCTTCCGAGGTGATGGATGCCTTCGGCATGCTGGCCCGTGTCCGCTCACGCACCCTGACGGCCCTGCCCTGCCCCGATGTGGCGGTCGATCCACTCGGCGACGAACTGGAATGTGCCGCTGTCTTCTTCCATGTCACCTTCATGGGCCAGGCAATTGGCGAGGACCTCCGGCAGCTGAAGGTGCTCCCGCCCAACGGCACCGGCCTGGAGACGGCGCTGCGCCTGGCACCGCCTGCGGCCGGCGAGGCCGATGCGGCCGCGGCGGCTACCGCTGCGCCGCCCGAGCTGGAACGCTACTTCACCGTCGCCAGCGATCCTTCTCAGGAGGCCGCGGTGCTGCGGGCCCGCCAGGGTCCAGGCCTGTTGATCGAAGGGCCGCCCGGCACCGGCAAGAGCCAGACCATCGTCAACATGGTGGCCGATGCGATCGGCCGCGGGCGCAGCCTGCTGATCGTCTGCCAGAAGCACGCCGCGCTTGAGGTCGTGCACAAACGCCTGGTTGCCGAAGGCCTGGGCCAGCGCATCGTCATGCTCAACGACGTCAACCAGGATCGCGAGCCGGTCATCCGCTCGATCCGCGAACAGTTGGAACGCCTGTTCGCCGAGGGCAGCGGTGATCCGGACCGGCGCGCCGCGCGCGAGCGTACCGCCGCCCGAATCGAGGCCCTTGAAGGCGATCTGGACCGCTTCCAGCACAGCCTGCATCGCATCGATCCGCTCAGCCACCTCAGCTATCGGCAGCTGCTGGGCGAGCTGATCGAGCTGGAGACCGGCGCACCGCCCCTGGAATTTCCCGCGCTGCGGCAGCGCCTGGGCACACTGGACATGGCCCAGCTCACCGCGCTTGAAGAGCAGTGTGCCCCGCTGGTGCGCTGGTGGCTGCCGGCCCGCTACGAAGGCAGTGCGTTGGCGGGCCTTCAGCCGTTTGCCGCAGATGCCGCCACGGTGGAAGCCTTCGCCGAAAGCCTGCAGGCCTTCATGCAGGCCGAACAGCAACGCCAGCAGACCTTGGCCGACCATCCGGCCAGCTTCGAGATCGAGGATGCGGCGCCCTACCGGGCCTGGATCAGTGCGCATGTGACCACGCTGCTGGCCCTGCGTGACGAACAGCGCCAGCGTCTTGCCCGCTGGCTGCCGATCTTTCGCAGCGCAAGCGGCGGTGATCCGGTCAAGGGCGACGGCCTGGTCGTCCAGCTGCGGCGGGTCGAGCAGCAGCTTGGCCAGGCCAATCATGGCAGCGCGGTGCCGGGCCTGTCCGCCGCACTGGCCCGGCTGGATGAAGCAACACTGCGCCGGCATGCGCAGGACTGCACGGACGTGATCGCGCGTACGACCTGGTGGGCCCGCCTGAATCCACGCCACCTCGTACAGCACGGCCGCCTCAAGCGGCTGCTGCGCGACCACGGTGGCGTCGCATCTCCTGCAGCCTTGCCAGCGCTGCTGGGCGCAGTGCGCCTGGAGCTGCAGCTGGCCCCGTTGCGCAGCCAGTACAACAGCGCGCGGGCGGTGCTGGGGCTTCCGGCCGTCGCCGCCGATGGCGGTGCCGATCTGCTGCCACAGCTGCATCAGGATCTCGCCGGGCTGCTGGAGGTGCAGGCCCTGGCGCGCGCGCTTGCGCAATCCCCGCGTGCGCAGCAGACCGACACCGCCATGCTGACCGCCGACAAGGCCCAGCTGCAGATCCTGCTGGATGACTTTGAGGCCTCGCTGCTGAGGCATACCGCGCGCCAGGCCAGCCTGCACCAGCTTGCCCCCCTCCAGGAATGGCTCGATGACCCGCTGGCCGAACAGCTGCGCCACAACGTCCTGCACGACCTGGACAACCAGCTTGCGCTGGAACGGCTGCACGCCGCGCTGCCCACCCTGGCGGCCTATCAACGGTTCCGTGGCCGCGCCGGTCAGCTCGATGATGCCGCCCGCCAGCTGCTGGGACAGCTGCGCCAGCGTGAGGCACAGCTGGATGCGGTGCCCGCCGACCAGCTGGAGGGCGCCGTACGCCGGCTGCTGAACCGCGAGGCCCGGCTGGGCTGGAAGCACCGTATCGAGCACGAACTGCCCGAACTTCAGTTCAGCCAGGACGAAGCGCAGGCGAAGATCACCGCCCTGGCCGAGGCCGACCGGCAGATGCGCCGCCTGAACCGTGATCTGCTTGGCGGCCAGCTGGACATGGCCGCTCTGGGCAACCGCAAACAATGGGAAGACGTCACCCGGCTGACCGGGCGCCGGTCGCGGCGCCTGCGCGAGTTCATCGAGCTGGGCAGCGAACTGGGCCTCATGCACCTTCGCCCGGTCTGGCTGATGAACCCGGATGTGGCCAGCCGCGTACTGCCGCTGCAGGCCGGCCTGTTCGATACCGTGATCTACGACGAGGCCTCGCAGATGCCGGTGGAGTACGCCCTGCCCACCCTGTTCCGTGGCAAGGTCACGATCATCAGTGGTGACGAAAAGCAGATGCCGCCCACCGCCTTCTTCTCCAGCCGCGTGGAAAGCGATGAAGCCGAGATGTTCGATGGCGATGAGCCGGACGCCGAGGCCGACGAGGCGCAGCGCGAGGCATTTGAGGACGACTGGAACCGGCGCGAGATCAAGGATTGCCCGGACCTGCTGCAGCTGGCGCGCACCGTGCTGCCTACGACCACCCTGCAGATCCATTACCGCTCGGCGTACCGCGAACTCATCGGCTTCTCCAATGCGTCCTTCTACGGCAACCGTCTGAACGTGCCGGTGCGCCACCCGCAGGCACGCATCCAGCAGATCAAGCCGCTGCAGCTGATCCAGGTCGATGGCCTGTACCAGAACCAGACCAACGCGCGGGAGGCAGAACGCGTGGTGGCCTACCTTGAGGCCCTGTGGCAGGCGCCCCGTGCGCAGCGCCCTTCGGTGGGCGTGGTGACCTTCAACCGCAAGCAGGCCGAGCTGATCGAGGACCAGCTGGAACTGCGCGCCAGCGAGGACGAACCGTTCCGGCTGGCCCTGCAGCAGGAACGCGAGCGGGTCGTGGAAGGTGAAGACATGTCGGTGTTCATCAAGAACGTGGAGAACGTGCAGGGCGACGAGCGCGACGTGATTGTGTTCTCCACCACCTTCGGCCGCAATGGCCAGGGTACGTTCCGGCGCAACTTCGGTGTGCTCGGCCAGACCGGCGGCGAGCGGCGGCTGAACGTGGCCGTCACCCGTGCGCGGCAGAAAGTGGTGATGATCACCTCGATGCCGATCAACGATGTGTCGGATATGTTCAATACCCAGCGCGCCCCCGCTACCCCGCGCGACTATCTGCAGGGCTACCTGGAATACGCGCGTGCCCTGTGTGCAGGTGAGTTCGAGGCCAGCACGAACCTGCTCAACCGCCTGCAGACCGACCGCAGCGCGGCTCCAAGCACGGCACGAGGTACCCAGGACGGTTTCGTCGCCATCGTCGGGGAGTACCTGCGCTTGCTGGGCTGGGCTGCCAACCCGGCCAACGAAGGTGATGCCTTTGGCCTGGATTTCGCCATCGAAGACCCGCGCACGGGTCTGTACGCCATTGGCATCGAGTGCGATGCGCCCAGCCATGGCTTGCTGCAGCGGGCCCGCGCCCGCGAGATCTGGCGCCCGACGGTGCTGGGGCGCGCCATTCCCCGGCTACATCGTGTGTCGTCGCAGGGCTGGTACCACGACGGAGATGGCGAGCGCGCACGATTGCGCCAGGCAGTGGAGCAGGCGTTGGAACCTTCCGCCCCATTCCAAGGCCTTGAGCATATTCCCGCCCCGGAGGCCTCCGCATGAGTGGTCCGAAAGTAGTCCGTATCCAATCCGAAGCGGAACTGCGCTCTCTGCGCGAGGACATGTTGCGCCTGCTGGAGCGCGAGGTGCAGCGCTGGCAACAACGCGCCCTGCAGCTGCAGACCCTGGAACAGGCGCAGCTCGCCGCCGTGCTGGCACGCCGTGACACGCTGCGCGCGGCAATCGCCAACACTGGCAATGCGCAATACGCCCTCCTGATCAACGCAGAGAGGGCCTGGCTGCGCGCCGACATCGCCGAGCGTGAGGAACGCGCAATAGAACAACGCATCGCGCAGCGCCAACGCGGCCGGCGCCAGCAACAGAATGCCGGCACCCTCCTCAAGGCACTGCATGCCGGCGGCGTGACGGTGGATGCCGACCTGTCCGCGGCACTGACCCGGTTGGCGAATGGCGGCACCGAACCGCATGCCGAGGGCCTGCTGGCACGGGCGACGCTGGCGCTTGCCCAGCTCGAACAGGGCGAGACACTCAGTCAGGCACAGCGCGGGATTGCCGCAGCGCTGCGCGAGGAGGATGCCACTGAACCTGCCACCGCCGGGCGCGCGGCAGCCACCGAACGTGACCCACGGCTGCTGCGCATTGATCGGCACATCGCCGAGCTGCAGCTGCTGCAGGGAGAAAGCGCCGCGTTGCCATTCCAGCAAGCGCTGGGTGCAGCCGAGGCGGAGGCCGACGCGCAGCGGCGCAACCTGCTGCTGGACAGTCTGGTCTTGGATCTTGCCTGCGCTGCCAATACCTACCGTCAGCAGCGTGAGCACCTGACGCATCTGCAGGACCTGGCCCACATCCTCGGTACGCTGGATGCGGACAACCACGTCGAGCTGCTGCGCGAGGCCGCCGCCGCCGATACCCAGGTGCCGGCTGCCCGCCTGCTCGCGTTGGCCGACGCCTGCCAGCAGGCCATCGATCACCACCACCAGGTGCAGGCGGCCGCCTCGCGCCGCGCCGCCCTGCTGGCCGGGCTCGCCGAGCTGGGCTACGAAGTGCGCGAAGGCATGGAAACGGCCTGGACCGACCAGGGGCGCGTCGTTCTGCGTCGACCCGCGAGCCCCGGCTATGGCGTGGAACTCGGCGGAAATGCCGGAAATGGTCGGCTGCAGGTGCGCGCGGTGGCGATGGACGCCCAGCGTGACCGCAGCCGCGACCGCGACGTGGAGACACTCTGGTGCGGTGACTTCTCACGCCTGCAGGCGCAACTGAGCGCGCAAGGCAGCGACCTGCAGATCGAGCGCGCCTTGGGCGTGGGGGAAGTGCCGCTGAAGGAAGTGGAGGCCGCCACCGAGGCAGCCCGGTCAATCTCTGCCGCCGTCGAGCGCTCCCAGGGCACCTGAATCTGCTTTGGTAGGTGCCAACCTTGGTTGGCACGGGCCTTCCACGCCAACGGCCCGCCGGGCAAGGCCCGGCGCTACCAATCCCCTGCATGTGCAACGGCCCGGCGCTGCCCGGCACCGGCAATGGCCCGCCGTCCCGCCGTCACGGAACGGATCTTGCACGCACCCCGGCAACCCCAGCCGCAGTGCCCGTGATGTCCGAGAACGAAGACGCAGGCGAAAAAACCGAACAACCAACCGAAAAACGCCTGCGTGAAGCCCGTGAGCAGGGCAACATCCCGCGTTCGAAGGAACTGGCGACCGTGGCCGTGTTCGGTGCCGGCATCATCGCCATCATGGCCAGCGCCGCCTCGCTGGGGGCCGGCGGCCGTGCCTGGATGCGTGCCGCGCTCAGCCCCGAACCCGCCCTATGGCAGAACCCGCAGCTGCTGTTCGGCCACTTCGGCATGCTGTTCCTGCGCCTGATGATGGCCTGCTGGCCGCTGCTGCTGGTCTGCCTGCTGGCCAGCTTCCTGGCGCCGGTGGCGATGGGCGGCCTGCGCTGGTCGAACAAGTCGCTGGTCCCCGACGCGAACCGGCTCAACCCGCTGTCCGGGCTGAAGCGCATGTGGGGTACCGAAGCCCTGGCCGAACTCACCAAGTCACTGCTGCGCATGGGTTTCGTCGGCGCCTCGGCCATGCTGGTCTTCGCCGCCAGCTTCGACAGCCTGCGCGGCCTGCTGAACCAGCCGCTGGAATCGGCCATCGGCCACGGCCTGGGCTTCACCCTGAAGCTGCTGCTGGCCGCGGCCGGGGCCATGCTGGTGCTGGCCGCCATCGATGCCCCGTACCAGCGCTGGAACTGGATGCGCAAGCTGAAGATGACCCGTGAAGAGCTGCGCCGGGAAATGAAGGAAAGCGAGGGCAGCCCCGAGGTGAAGGGCCGCATCCGCCACATGCAGCAGCAGCTGGCCAACCGCCGGATGATGGAAGCGGTGCCCACCGCCGACGTGGTGGTGGTCAACCCCACCCACTACGCGGTGGCCCTGAAATACGAAGGCGGCAGCATGGGCGCCCCCACCGTGGTCGCCCTGGGCGTGGATGAAACCGCCCTGCGCATCCGTGAAGTGGCCGACGGCAACAAGGTCGCCATTGTCTCTGCCCCGCCTTTGGCACGCGCCTTGTATCGGGAGGGGCAACTCGGAAAGGAAATTCCCGTGAGACTGTACTCCGCCGTCGCCCAGGTGCTGTCCTACGTCTACCAGCTGCGCAGCTGGCGGACCGGCCCGATGCCGTCCGTCCCGCATGTGGACGTGGATGAATTCGGCAAGGGAGGCCGCCCGTGAACGCCCAGGCTTCCGGCTTCAATACCCGCCGCGCCCTGGAGATGATCCGCCAGGGCCTCGGCGCACCGCTGATCGTGCTGGCCCTGCTGGCCATGGTCGTGGTGCCGCTGGCCGCGCCGGTGCTCGATGCACTGTTCACCTTCAACATCGCCATCTCGCTGATGGTGCTGTTGGCCGTCGTCTACGTGAAGCGCCCGCTGGATTTCACGATCTTCCCGATCGTGCTGCTGGTCACCACCATGCTGCGGCTGGCGCTGAATGTGGCCTCGACCCGCGTCATCCTGCTCAACGGCCAGAACGGCCACGATGCGGCCGGCAAGGTCATCGCCGCTTTCGGTGAATTCGTCATCGGCGGCAACTACGCCGTGGGCATCGTGGTCTTCGCGATCCTGACCATCATCAACTTCGTGGTCATCACCAAGGGCGCCGGGCGCGTCTCGGAAGTGACCGCGCGCTTCATCCTCGACGCCATGCCTGGCAAGCAGATGGCCATCGACGCCGATCTGAACGCCGGTTTGCTGACGCGTGAAGAAGCCAAGGCCCGCCGTGAAGAGGTCCGCGAGGAAGCCGACTTCTACGGTGCGATGGACGGCGCCAGCAAATTCATCCGCGGCGACGCCATCGCCGGCATCCTGATCCTGTTCATCAACATGCTCGGCGGCCTGGCGGTGGGCGTGCTGCAGCATGGCATGCCGTTCGGCGATGCCGCCGCCACCTACACCCTGCTGTCCATCGGTGACGGCCTGGTGGCGCAGCTGCCGGCCCTGCTGATCTCCAGCGCCGTGGCGATGCTGGTTACCCGCGCCTCGCGCTCGCAGGACATGGCCCAGGCCATGACCGGCCAGGTGTTCGGCCAGTACCGCGCACTGGCGATCACCGCCGGCATCCTCGGCCTGGTCGGCGTGGTCCCCGGCATGCCCAACGTCGCTTTCCTGACGCTGGCCGCGATCCTCGGCTTCATCGCCTGGAAGCTGTACCGCAAGAGCCAGGCACCGGCGGCCGATCCGGCTGCTGCCGCCGCTGAAGCCGGCCCGTTGAATGCCCTCGGCCGCCCGGCCGCCGCACCCACCGCCGAACTGAGCTGGGACGAGCTGCGCCCGGTCGATCCGCTGGGCCTGGAAGTGGGCTACCGGCTGATCCCGCTGGTGGATGCCAACCAGGGCGGCGAGCTGATGGCGCGCATCAAGGGCGTGCGCCGCAAGCTGACCCAGGACGTGGGCTTCCTGATCCCGTCCGTGCACATCCGCGACAACCTGGAACTGCCGGCCAACGGCTACCGCGTCCTGGTGCACGGCGTGCCGGTGGCCACCGCCGACATCCACCCCGACCGCGAACTGGCGCTGGACCCGGGCAGCGCGCTGGGGCCGCTGGAAGGCATCGCCGGCAAGGACCCCGCGTTCGGCCTGGATGCCACCTGGATCCAGCCGCACCAGCGTGCCCAGGCCGAAACCATGGGCTACACCGTGGTCGACCCGGCCACCGTGGTCGCCACGCACCTGTCGCACCTGATCCGCGAGCATGCGCCGGAACTGCTGGGCCACGAAGAAGTGCAGCACCTGCTGGCCAACCTGGGCAAGAGCGCGCCCAAGCTCGTCGAAGATCTGACACCGAAGGCGCTGCCGCTGTCGGCGGTGGTGCGCGTGCTGCAGAACCTGCTGGTCGAGCGCATTCCGATCCGCCAGCTGCGCAAGATCGCCGAAGCGCTGGTCGAGCACGCCCCCATGAGCCAGGACCCGGCCACGCTGACCGCTGCCGTGCGCACCGCTCTTGGCCGCTTCATCGTGCAGGAGATCGCCGGAATGTCGGCGGAGCTGCCGGTGTTCACGCTCAACCCGCAATTGGAACGTGTCTTGCAGGAGTCTACCCAGGGCAACGGCGCCGCGCTGGAACCCGGACTCGCAGAGCGACTGCACCAGAGCCTGTCCGAATGTGTCAGCAAGCAGGAAGCGCGAAACGAGCCGGCGGTGGTGCTGGTACCGGGTCCGGTGCGCGCCGCGCTGGCCCGCCTGGTCCGCCACAGCGTTCCGTCGCTGTCGGTCCTGGCCTACAGCGAGGTGCCGGAAGACAAGCGCCTGAAACTGGTCGGAACGATCAGCTGACGCCCGCCTTCCACGCGCCAGAAAACAGACACCACGTTCAAACCGCAATACACGACAGATTCCAAGGGGAACCCGAACCGTGCAGACCACCGACCACCCGCGTTCCTCGACTGCCACTCCGCCGACTTCGTCCCGTGACCACAGCATGAAAATCAAACGATTCGTCGCCGCCGACATGCGCTCGGCCATGAACCTGGTGCGCAAGGAACATGGCCCCGACGCCGTGATCCTGTCCAACCGCCGGATCGAGGAAGGCGTGGAGATCGTCGCCGCCGCCCATTACGACGAGAGCGCCGTGCAGCGAGCACTGGAAGCCTCGCGCCGCGAGATCGCCCCGCCGCCGCCGCCGAAGCCGCGCACCGCCGCCGACGCCGTGATCGCTGCGGTGACCCGCCGCCGCACCGCGACCCCGGCCGCCGAGCCGGTGGCCGCCACCACCTCGGCCGTCGCCGCCCTCGCCCGCGCCGCCGTCGGCGCCACCGGCCGCACCCTGGACAGCGCCGACGAGATCGTGCCCACCCGCGGCAGCACCGGCTTCGCCGCCACCCTGGCCCGCGCCAGCGTCAGCGAATCGGCACTGCCGGAGGCGATCTTCGCCCCGTACGCCGACGCCATCGTGGCACCGCCGGCCAGCGCTGCCGTGGTCGCCGCCGCGCCGATCAACCGCGCCCGCTTCCTGATCGACCCGCCGCTGGAGGAAGAAGCCGCCGCCCTGCCGCCGCCGCTGCCGGCCCCGGTCGCCGACGCTCACCCGGTCGAAGCCGCAGTCGCACCGGCAGCCGTGGTCGCCCCCATCGAAGCGCCGGCGGCGGAAATGCCCGCCAACGATATGGCGCCGCTGGCCGACACCCTGCCGACCCCGGCGCCGGCGCCCCAGCTGGCCCCGGCCCCGGCACTGACCATGGTCGCTGCCGATGACGGCGAGATCCGCCAGCTGCGCCACGAAGTGGCCGGCATGCGCCAAGTCATCGAGCGCGAGATGAACCGCTTCACTGATGAGCGCCTGCGCGGCAGCGCGGTGCGTGCCACCGCTCTGGACCTGATGGACGAGTACGGCTTCGATGCCGGCCTGTCGCGCGACGTGGCCATGCAGATCCCGCTGGAGACCGAGGCCCACCGCGGCCGCGGCCTGATGCTGGGGCTGATCTCGCGCAAGCTGCCGATCGCACCGGTCGACCCGCTGGAAGAAGGCGGCGTGATCGCCCTGGTGGGCCCGACCGGTGCCGGCAAGACCACCACCATCGCCAAGCTGGCCTCGCGCTTCGCTGAAAAGCATGCTCCGCGTGACGTCGCCCTTGTGACCACCGACACGATGCGCATCGGCGCCCGTGAGCAGCTGTACGGCTACGGCCGCCAGCTCGGCATCGCCGTCCACGAGGCCAACAGCGGCACCGACCTCGACCAGCTGCTGGAGCGCCTGCAGGACTACAAGCTGGTACTGATCGACACCGCCGGCCTCGGCCCGCGCGACCGTGCCCTGGCCGCCCAGCTGCAGTGGCTGAGGGCCGCGCGCCAGGTGCGCACCCTGCTGGTGCTGCCGGCCAATACCAGCTTCGGCGACATGGACGAGGTCGTCCGCCGCTTCGGCGCGGCCAACCTGCAGGGCCTGGTGCTGAGCAAGCTGGACGAGACCGGCCGCTTCGGCAACGCCCTTTCGGTGGCCGTCGACCACTCGCTGCCGATCACCTGGGTGACCGATGGCCAGGACGTCCCGGAGGACCTGCACCGGGCCAGTGCAGCCAATCTCGTACTTCGCCTTGAAGATTTGCGCCGAGCGGCCGATATGCCCTGCAACCCGGAGTTGAACCATGCCGTCGCGTGAGTACGCCAAGCTGACCAATACCTTCCCGCTGTCGGCGACCCGCAGCGAGCCGCTCGGCCCTGTCCGCACCATCGCGGTGAGCGGCGGCAAGGGCGGCGTGGGCAAGACCAACGTGTCGGCCAACCTGGCCGTGGCTCTGGCGGGCATGGGCAAGCGCACCCTGCTGCTGGACGCCGACCTGGGCCTGGCCAACATCGACGTCATCCTCGGACTGAACCCTAAGTTCACCCTGGCTGACCTGGTGGCCGGCCGCTGCAGCCTGGACGACGTGATCATCGAGGGCCCCAACGGAGTACTGGTGGTCCCGGCCGCCTCGGGCCGCCGGCACATGGCCGAACTGGCCCCGGCCGAGCACGTCGGCCTGGTCAACGTGTTCTCCGAACTTGAACGCGAGCTGGACATCATGGTGGTGGACACCGCTGCCGGCATCACCGATGGCGTACTGACCTTCTGCCAGGCCGCGCAGGACACCGTGGTGGTGGTCTGCGATGAGCCGGCCTCGATCACCGACGCCTACGCGTTGATCAAGGTGCTCTCGCGCGAACGTGGCGTGGACCGCATCCAGGTGGTGGCCAACATGGTGCGTGACCCCAACGAGGGCCGCGTGCTGTACGAAAAGCTGACCCGCGTCTGCGAGAAGTTCCTCGCCGATGTCTCGCTGAACTACCTGGGCTGCGTGCCGCAGGATGACTGGCTGCGGCTGTCGGTGCAGCGCCAGCAGCCGGTGGTCAAGGCCTACCCGTCGAGCCCGGCCGCGCTGGCGATCACCGAGATCGCCCGCCGCACCGCCCGCTGGCAGGCGCCGACCGAACCGCGTGGCGGCGTCGAGTTCTTCCTCGAACGCATCCTCAAGCAGCGTGGGGTGACCGTATGAAAGGTGCAGCCCAGTACAAGGAAGTCCAGCGCGCCAGCGCGACCGATGTCATCGCCCAGCACTCCGATCTGGTGCGCCGCATCGCCCACCACCTGGCGGCACGCCTGCCAGCCAGCGTCGAGGTGGACGACCTGATCCAGGCCGGCATGATGGGCCTGATCGAAGCCTCGCGCAGCTATGACGCCGACCAGGGCGCGTCGTTCGAGACCTATGCCTCGATCCGCATCCGTGGCTCGATGATCGACGAGATCCGCCGTGGTGACTGGGTGCCGCGCTCGGTGCACCGCCGTGCCCGCGACGCCGCCGCTACCATCCGCCGCCTGGAACAGAGCAGCGGCCGCGCCGCCAGCGCCACCGAGGTGGCCGCGGCGATGGACATGCCCCTGCCCGAGTACCTGCGCCTGATGGAAGACGCCTCGCGTGGCCAGGTGCTGAGCCTGGAATCGCGCATCGAGGACCAGGGCGAGCTGGACACCGTCGCCCAGGGCGGACCAACCCCGCAGCAGGTGCTGGAACGCGGTGAATTCGGCCGCGAACTGGGCAAGGCCATCGGCCACCTGCCCGAGCGCGAACAGCTGGTGCTGTCGCTGTACTACGAGCAGGAGCTGAACCTGAAGGAGATCGGCGCGGTGCTCGGCGTGAGCGAATCGCGGGTCTGCCAGATCCACGGCCAGGCCGTGCTGCGCCTGCGCGGCCGGTTGAAGGTCTTCGAGGCGGCCGACGCCGGCCTCGAGCAATGAACATGCGCGAGGCGGCTGCCCCCGGCCGCCCGCAATGAACAACAAAGGAACTCTGCTTTGAACAAGAACATGCGCATCCTGATCGTTGACGATTTCTCGACCATGCGTCGTATCGTCAAGAACCTGCTGGGCGATCTGGGCTTCACCAACACCGCCGAAGCCGAGGACGGGCATGCCGCGCTGTCGTTGCTGCAGAGCCAGCCGTTCGATTTCGTGGTCACCGACTGGAACATGCCGGTGATGACCGGCATCGAGCTTCTCAAGGCGATCCGCGCCGATGCAAAGCTGAAGACGTTGCCGGTGCTGATGGTGACCGCCGAAGCCAAGCGCGAGCAGATCATCGAAGCGGCCCAGAGCGGCGTCAACGGCTACATCATCAAGCCGTTCACCGCGCAGACCCTGGAAGAGAAGCTCGGCAAGATCTTCGAACGCCTGGCAGCGAGCGCCTGATGGACGCCCAGGTCGACAGAAGCGCCCTCGCCCTGCGCCTGCAGGAGGCCCTGGATGCATTGGAGTCGGGTGACGAGACCGCCTGGCGCCAGCGCATCGACAGCCTGGTGGCCGCGCGCACCCAGCCGATGATGAGCGGCCTTTCCCGGCTGGCCCGCGAGCTGGGCCAGGCCCTGGGCGAACTGCCGACCGTGCCCGACGAGGCCGGCGAGCTGGACGATGCCTGCGCACGCCTGGACCACGTCGTGGCGATGACCGAACAGGCCACCCACCGCACCCTGGACCTGGCCGAGGAATGCCGCGCCCTGACCGAACAGCTGCGCGCCGATGGCCTGCAGCCGGGCCAGGACGAACAGCTTGAGCGCATCCGCCACAACCTGACCGAGATCGCCCTGACCCAGAGCTACCAGGACCTGACCGGGCAGATCATCCGTCGCGTGGTCGGCATCGTCCGCCGCGTGCACGAAGGCTTCGGCGCGCTCGGCCTGCCGCCGGAACAGCATCGCACCGACCCGGAACTTGCCGGGCCGGCACTGAAGGGACTGGACCGCCACGCGGTCTCGCAGAACGACGCCGACGACCTCCTGTCGGACCTGGGGCTGTAAGCATGAGCGCGGTTGCCGACGACATCACTGCCGATTTCATCATCGAGGCGCAGGAAATCCTGGATCGCCTGGGCGAACAGCTGGTGTCGCTGGAACAGGCACCGCAGGACAACGACCAGCTCAACGCGGTCTTCCGTGGTTACCACACGCTGAAGGGTGGCGCCGGCTTTCTCGGCATCACCGCCATGGTCGAGCTGTGCCATGCGGCGGAAGAAGCGCTGGGCGCCGCGCGTGCCGGCCAGGCCGTGCTGCAGGCCCATCACTTCGATGCCGCCCAGCAGTCACTGGACTATCTGCAGTCGATGCTCGACGCGGTGTCGTCCGGCACTGAACCCGGCTACGCGCCGCCGGAACTGATCGCCCAGTTCGACGTGCACGGTGGCGCGAGCCCCGCCGCTAGCGCCGCCACGGCGGCCGCGCCTGCTGCAGGTGGCGACCTGATCACCGACGACGAGTTCGAGGCACTGCTCGACCAGCTGCACGGCGGCAACGCCCCGACCGCGGTCGCACCGCCGAAGAAAGCTGACGACGGCCTGATCAGCGAGGAGGAGTTCGAAGCCCTGCTCGACCAGCTGCATGGCGGTGCCGTGCCCGGCGCCAAGCCGGTGGCCGCGGTGCCGGTCGCGGCCCCGCCGGCAACGGCACCTGCTCCGCGTGCGCCGGCCAAGCCGGCGGCGAACAAGCCGGTGGCCGAAGCCGAACACACCGTGCGCGTGGATACCAAGCGCCTGGACGCCATCGTCAACCTGATCGGCGAACTGGTGCTGTCACGGAACCGGCTCAAGACCCTGCGCACCCGCCTGCGCGACGAAGAGCTGGACCGCGCCGTTTCGACGCTGGACATCGCCACCGCGCGCCTGCAGTCGGCGGTCATGCGCACCCGCATGCAGCCGGTCGGCAAGGTGTTCTCGCGCTTCCCGAAGGTGGCGCGCGACGTCGCCCGTTCGCTGCAGAAGGAAGTGGACCTGGAGCTGATCGGCGCCGAGACCGAACTGGACCGCAACCTGGTCGAAGCGCTGGCCGACCCGCTGGTGCACCTGGTGCGCAACGCCATCGACCACGGCGTGGAAATGCCCGACCTGCGTGAAGCCCAGGGCAAGCCGCGGATGGGCCATGTGCGCCTGTCGGCACAGCAGGAAGGCGACTACGTCAGCATCGAAGTGCAGGACGACGGCGCCGGCATCGATCCGGAAAAGCTGCGCGCCAAGGCGCGCGAGAAGGGCCTGATCGATCCGGAAGCCGCCGCACGCCTGAGCAGTGAGGAATGCCTGCACCTGGTGTTCCTGCCCGGCTTCTCGACCAAGCAGCAGGTCACCGATATTTCGGGCCGCGGCGTCGGCATGGACGTGGTGCAGTCGCGCATCCGCGAACTGAGCGGCCAGATCCAGATCCAGTCCGAACTGGGCCGCGGCAGCCGCTTCCTGATCCGCGTACCACTCACCCTGGCCATCCTGCCGACCCTGCTGGTGCAGGCCGGCGAGGATGTCTACGCCCTGCCGCTGGCCCGCGTGATGGAAGTGCTGCACGCACCGCGCACCTCGCTGGGCTGGTTCGATGGCCGTGCGGTGCTGGACCGCCGCTCGCACACCCTGCCGCTGGTCGACCTGCGCCAGTGGCTGGATGTGACGCCGGCCGCCTCCACCCTGCTGACCATCGTGGTGCTGCAGGCCGGCGAAGCCCGCTTCGGCCTGGTCGTGGACCAGGTGCGCGGCCGCGAGGAAGTGGTGATCAAGCCGCTGCCCAAGGCCCTGCGCGGCCTGCGCGGTTACGCCGGTGCAACGTTGATCGGCGATGGTCGCATGGCCCTGATCCTGGACGTGGACGGCCTGCGCTGAAGCCCCGCCGGTCATGGCCCGGCAACCCGAAAACTGTGACTACCGTCTGTACACGATCTACCGGTGTCTCAAGTCCCATTCACACAAGCCGATACCGGACCCATGGATAGACTCAGCCTTATTGGACTCTTTCTCGCCCTGGCCTCATTGGTCGGCGGCAGCATCCTGAAAGGCGCCGGCCTGGCTTCGCTGTGGTCGCCTGCCGCCTTCGTGATCGTGATCGTCGGCACCGTGGCGTCAATCCTGCTGCACACCGCCCCGGCGGTGTTCAAGCACGCCTTCAAGATCGTGCGCTGGGTCGTGCGCCCGCCGCACAGCGATCGCCACGAACTGATCAAGCAGATCGTCGAGTGGAGCAACATCGCCCGCCGCCAGGGCCTGCTGGGCCTGGAATCGCAGGTGGAAGCACAGCGCGACCCGTTCCTGCGCAAGGGCCTGCAGCTGCTGGTCGATGGCGTGGAGCCGGAATCGATCCGGCACATGCTGGAAATCGAACTGAGCGGCCAGGAACACCAGGACCAGGCCGCGGCCAAGGTCTTCGAGGCAATGGGCATCTATGCACCGACCCTGGGCATCATCGGCGCCGTGCTGGGCCTGATCGCAGTGATGAAGAACCTGGCCGACCCCAGCAAGCTGGGCCACGGCATCGCCGCCGCGTTCACCGCAACCATTTACGGCATCGCCTCGGCCAACCTGCTGTTCCTGCCCATCGCCGCCAAGCTGAAGGGCGTGATCGCGCACACCACCCGCGATCGCGAAATGGTCATCGAAGGCCTGATCTCGATCGCCCAGGGCGAGAACCCGCGCAACATCGAAACCAACCTCACCGGCTTCCTGCACTGACATGGCCCGCCGCAAGCACCACGAAGAGCACGCCAATCACGAGGCATGGGCCATCCCCTATGCCGACCTGATGACGTTGCTGCTCGCCTTCTTCGTGGTCATGTATGCCATTTCCTCGGTCAACGAGGGCAAGTACCGGATCATGGCCGATGCCCTGACCGATGCCTTCGGCGGTGCGCCGCGCACCATCAACCCGGTGCAGGTGGGCAACAAGCAGGTGCAGGGCGGCGGCTGGGACAGCCCCTCTGTAATCAAGTCGGGCACGAAGATCGGTCCGTCCGCACCCGCGCCCACCCACGACCCCACCCTGCTGCCGGCGATGGCCTCGCAGATGCGCATGCCGGTCTCTGTGCACAACCAGGAACAGATCGCGCGCGCCGAGCGCCAGCTCAACAGCATCGCCGATCGACTGACCGCCGCGCTGTCGCCGCTGATCGATCGCGGCATGATCAGCGTGCGCCGCACCGAGCTGTGGATCGAAGTCGAGATCAACAGCGACATCCTGTTCCCGACCGGCTCGGCCGCGCTGGACGTGCACGCACGGCAGACCCTGGCCAGCCTGGCCGACGTACTGCGGGACGTGCCCAACAGCGTGCGCGTGGAAGGGCACACCGACGACGTGCCGATCGCCACCGCCACGTTCCCGTCCAACTGGGAGCTCTCGGCCGGTCGCGCCGCCAGCGTGGTGCACCTGTTCGCCGACCAGGGCGTGCAGCCCTCGCGGCTGGCCATGGTGGGCTACGGCCAGTTCCGCCCGCGCGACGCCAATGACAGCGCGCAGGGCCGCAACCGCAACCGGCGGGTGATGGTCATCATTCTGGCCGACACCAGCCATGCGGTCGATCCGCTGGGCGATCGCCTGAATGCCGCTGCAGGTGGCGGCAGTGCCGCCGCCGGCGCGACCACCGAAGCTGCTGCCGCACCGCGCAGCGCCCCCGTTCCCCCCATCGCACCGGTGCAGTTGCCGCCGGTGCCGGCTGGCAGCCGCGTCGGCGCCGCCGTTCCCCCGGCAATGAAGGAGTAACCCGATGCGCATCTGGGCAGTCGCCAACCAGAAGGGTGGAGTCGGCAAGACCACCACCACCCTCGCCCTCGGTCGCGGCCTGGCCGCACAGGGCCACCGCGTGCTGTTGATCGACCTGGACCCGCACGCCTCACTCACGCGCGCCTTCGGCGTGCCGGTCGAGCCGGCGCCGGCCGGCGTGCTGGAGCTGTTCGGCGCCCCGCCGGCCGAGCTGTCCACGCTGAGCCACCCCAGCAGCATCGGCGGCCTGGACTACGTCTGCGCGCAGGCCTCGCTGGCGACCCTGGAACGGCGCAGCGCCAACCAGCCGGGCCTGGGCCTGGCGCTGCAGAATGCGCTGGCCCGCCACCACGGCCAGCACGACTACATCCTGCTGGACTGCGCGCCCACCCTCGGCCTGTTGATGATCAACGCGCTGGCCGCAGCCGACCGTCTCATCATTCCGACCCAGGCCGAGCCGCTGGCCCTGCACGGCCTGGACGGCATGGTACGCACCGGCGAGATGGTCGAGCGCTCGCGCCGCCGTCCGCTGCCGATCTCGATCCTGCCGACCTTGTTCGACCGTCGCACCCGCGCCGGCAACGAATCGCTGCGCACCATGCAGGACCGCCACGGCACCCGTGTGTGGGAAGACGCGATCCCGATCGACACCCGCATCAGCAACGCCGCCGGCCTGACCCTGCCCAGCGTGGGCGAGGACTATCCGGGCCGCGGCCTGGCGGCCTATCGCCGTGCGCTGAACTGGATCCTCGGCGAAGACGCGCGAGCCCTGGAGCAGGCAGCATGAACACCCCCGGCGTGCTGGACGACTATCTGGACGAGCTGCTGGGCGAGGCCATCGCCGTCGCCGCACCGCCGGCGCCGGTCGCCGCCGCGCCCGCGCCCGAGCGCGAACCGACCTGGGACGACCTGCCGGCCGAGGTCATCTACGAAACCGGTGATATCGCCGTGACCGCTGCCGCGGACGATGCCGCGCTGGAAGCCGCCTTCGAAGCCGCCGGTAGCGCCGGGCCATGCCCGGCGAGCGCAGCGGCGCTGGAGCGTGAACCGACCTGGGACGATCTGCCGGACGAAGTGATCTACGAGACCGGCGACAGCTCCAATAGCGCCGATAGCGCCGGGCCACACCCGACGAGCGCAGCGGCGCCCGAACCCACCACCGAACCGGACGCCCCCAAGCCCACCTGGGACGATCTGCCGGACGAAGTGATCTACGAAACCGACAGCGCCGACAGCCATCGCCTGGCGCACACCGACAGCCCTGCCCTGCAGGCCGCCTTCGAGGCCGCCGCCGTAGGCGAGACCGCGCCGCCGCCGGCGCCGGTCGTGCCCGCAGCACCGACCCCGGTTACGCCCCGCCCTGCCCCAGCGCCGGCCGCACGCGCCGCCGTCGCACCGCCGCCGCGCGTTGCCCTCGATGCGCCGCCCGGCATCCGCCCCGGCAGCTGGCAGGAACTGCAGGCGCAGGCCCACCAGCCGCCGCATGGCGCCAACCCGCACAACCGCCGCGCCGCCGAACGCACCTCGCGCTGGCTGCGCCTGCGCTGTGGCACCCAGGCCTATGCACTGGAACTGCTGAAGGTGCAGGAAGTGGTGCTGCCCGTACCGCTGCTGCCGCTGCGCGGCACGGCCCCGGCCATGCTCGGCATCATGAACCTGCGTGGCCAGGTGGTGCCGGTGATGGACCTGGGCATCCACCTGGGCGCGGCCACCGCCGAAGACGATGCGCAGACCCGCATCGTGGTGCTGGAAGAGAATGGTGAAACCCTCGGCCTGCGGGTTTCCGCGGTCGAGGACGTGGCCAGCCTCACCGATTCGCAGATCGAGCCGCCCGATACCGCCCGCATCTGCCAGATCTCCAACGAGCTGTTCCGCGGCGTGGCCCGCATCAGCCAGCGGCCGATGATCCTGCTTGATGCGACGCGGTTGTTGGGGTAATCGCCATCCACGCATGGCGTGGCTCTACTGAACGCGCCCGCGTGGGTACGCCGCCACTCGATTCAACCCTAAAGAACCCCTGCCGGGTGCCGTTATGGATCTCGGAACCGTTTGTCCGGAGCAACGATGAGCACTGTCGAACTGGGTGACGATCTCGGCATCGAGAACAGCACCGAGCTCAAGAACCGCCTTTCGCCCCTCGTGGCGGAAGCAGGCGAACTGACCCTGGACGCAAGCCAGGTCGGTCGCATCCACACGGCCAGCGTGCAGGTGCTGTGTGCGTTCGTGCAGGCGCGCCGCGAGGCGGGCCTGGGCACCGGCTTCCACGGTTGCACTGCAACCTTCCGTGACGCCGCCCGCCTGTTGGGCGTCACCCAGGCCCTGGGCCTGGACGTACCCCATGACAACCTGAAATCTGTGGAGAACGCTGCATGAGCGCACGTATCTTGGTGGTGGACGATTCGGCGTCGATGCGCCAGATGGTTTCCTTCGCCCTCACCTCGGCCGGTTTTGCCGTCGAAGAAGCCGAAGACGGCGCGGTCGCGCTCGGTCGCGCCAAGGGCCAGCGCTTCAACGCGGTGGTCACCGACGTCAACATGCCAAACATGGATGGCATCAGCCTGATCCGCGAGCTGCGCCAGCTGCCGGACTACAAGTTCACCCCGATGCTGATGCTGACCACCGAGTCGGCTGCGGACAAGAAGTCCGAAGGCAAGGCCGCCGGTGCCACCGGCTGGCTGGTCAAGCCGTTCAACCCCGAACAGCTGGTCGCCACCGTGCAGAAGGTGCTGGGTTGATCGCCCGGCACCCCTGAACCGCCCCCTTCCCCACGTTTCCGGATTGCCTCTGCCATGAGCATGGACCTGCAACGCTTCCACGCCACCTTCTTCGAGGAGAGCCGCGAAGGCCTCGACGCGATGGAGGCCGGCCTGCTGGCCCTGGAATCGGGGCAACAGGACCCGGAGATCATCAATTCGGTGTTCCGCGCCGCCCACTCCATCAAGGGTGGCGCCGGCACCTTCGGATTCGATGCGATCGCCGGCCTGACCCATGTGCTGGAAACGCTGCTGGATGAGCTGCGTGCCGGCAAGCGCGCGCTGGAACCGGCCGCAGTGGACGCGATGCTGTCCTCGGTAGACGTGCTGCGCGCCCTGCTGCGCGAAGCCGAGCACGGCCAGGCCGCTGATCCGGCCGCCGTCGCCGCGGTGAAGGCGCGCCTGGAAGCCGTGCTGTCCGGCCAGGTGGCCGCGAGCGCTCCGGCCGCTGCCGAAGCCAAGGTCGACGACACGCCCGAAGCCTGGCAGATCGGCTTCACCCCGGCACCGTCGCTGTTCATGAGCGGCAACGACCCGCTGCGCATCATCCGCGAACTGGAACATCTGGGTTCGCTGCAGGTGGCCGCGCGCATGGAGCGCCTGCCCGGCTTCGCCCAGCTCGATCCGCTCGAGGCCCACCTGGCATGGGACCTGGGCCTGGTCGGCAAGGTACCGCGCAGCAAGATCGAAGACACCTTCGCCTGGGTGCTGGACGACTGCGAACTGGACATCCGTCCGGCTGCGCCGCCGAGCTTGGCCACCCAGGCCCCCGCTGCACCCGTTGTTGCCCCTTCCACCCCCGCTGCACCGGTGGCTGCAGCCGCCCCCGCCGCGCCGGCCGCCAGCGGTGGCGGTGCACAGGAAGCGGAAACCTCGATTCGCGTCAGCGTGGACAAGGTCGACGCACTGATCAACCTGGTCGGTGAACTGGTCATCACCCAGGCCATGCTCAAGCAGGTCTCGCACGCACTGGACCCGGTGCATGCCGAAAGCCTGTTCGCCGGCCTGGACCAGCTTGAACGCAACACCCGCGACTTGCAGGAAGCAGTGATCGGCGTGCGCATGCTGCCGGTCGATGCGGTGTTCCGCCGCTTCCCGCGCCTGGTCCGCGACCTCTCGACCCGCCTCGGCAAGCAGGTGCGCCTGCGCACCGTCGGCGAAGGCACCGAACTGGACAAGGGCCTGATCGAAAAGATCGCTGATCCGCTGGTCCACCTGGTCCGCAACTCGATCGACCACGGCCTGGAAATGCCGGACGTGCGTCGTGACGCAGGCAAGGACGAGACCGGTACGATCACCCTGGCCGCTTCGCACCAGGGCGGCCACATCGTCATCGAAGTCAGCGACGACGGACGCGGCCTGAACCGCGACAAGATCCTGGCCAAGGCGCACGAACGCGGCCTGGCCGTGCCGGACAACCCGACCGATTCGCAGGTCTGGGACCTGATCTTCCAGCCCGGCTTCTCCACTGCCGATGCGGTGACCGATCTGTCCGGGCGCGGCGTGGGCATGGACGTGGTCCGCCGCAACATCCAGGCACTGGGTGGTGAAGTGCAGATCGAAAGCAGCCTGGGCAGCGGGACGCGCACGCTGATCCGCCTGCCGCTCACCCTCGCCATCCTCGACGGCATGACCGTGGCGGTGGCCGGCGAAACCCTGATCCTGCCGCTGGCCTACGTGCTGGAAGCGCTGCAGCCGCAGCCCGAGGACATCCGCAGCATGGCCGGCGAAGGCCGCGTGCTGCGCGTGCGTGGCGAGTACCTGCCGATCCTCTCGCTGAGCGAGTACTACGGCTATGGCACCCGCAGCGCCAACAGCGAATCGCTGGTGGTGGTGGTTGAAGGCGATGGGCAGAAGATCGCGCTGGAAGTGGACGAACTGGTCGGCCAGCAGCAGGTGGTGGTGAAGAACATCGAGAACAACTACCGCCGCATCGGCGGGGTGTCTGGTGCCACCATCCTCGGCGACGGCCGTGTCGCCCTGATCGTCGACATCGGTGGCCTGGTGCGCTCGCTGCGCGTGCCGCAGGCCGCCTGACCCACCGCACTGCGCTGTCCCCGAACCGCCGCCCGCAGGGGCGGCGTTTTTGTTTGCGCGCGCTTCAATCACGCTCACCGCGTTGTGTGACATTGGTCGTGCCGGCGGTTGCACCTGAAACCAGCTACGCGAGCCAAGGCAATGGTGCTGCAGCGGTTTCCACGTCATCTCGTCCGGTCAGCGAATGTGACATCGATCTTAAAGTCCTCACCGCTGACGCCGCTATCTGTCTGTGACGGCGGTCACTATCAGAACGCCCAGCCACCCCGTTACGCATTGCCCCTTCCAAGGCCGCCCGCGCGCGGCTCCACTGCCACCTGGAGCATTTCATGAAGTGGTTCCACGATCTGCCCATCGCCCGCAAGCTGGCGCTGGGTTTCACCTTGACCACCCTGATGACGGTGGTCCTGGGCGTCTTTGCGCTGCTGCGCCTCTCCGAAGCCAATGCACAGCTGGGCTCGATGGCGACCAACGACATGCCGTCGCTGCAGCACCTGGGCGAGGCGCGCTCGCTGCTGGGCGAGTTCCGCACTTACGAGATGGCCCTGCTGACCATGCTGGACCAGCCTGACCGGGTTGCCGACTACAACAAGCGCATGGATGACACCGCGCAGACGGTACGCGCTGAGTTGGCGGCCTACGCCGTCATTCCTGCCAGTGACGCCGAGCGCGCGCTGTTCACGCCGGTGAAAGCCGACGTAGATGCCTATCTCGCTGCAAACGCCAGGCTGCGTGAAGCAGTGAACAGCGGCGACGCCGCGCTGGCACAGCAGATTTCCGACGAGCAATCGCGGCCGGCACGGCGCAAGGCGTTCGATGACCTGAAAGCTCTGAGCGGATTCCTCAGCAAGCAGATGCAGGGCAAGATCGAAGGCGCCAACGCCACCCACCGCAACAGCATCATCGCCGTGGTCAGCTGCGTGGTACTGCTGTCCCTGCTCGCAGCCGCACTGGCCATCGTCATCTCCCGCGCGGTCACCGGCCCACTTGGCAAGGCACTTACCGCCATCCAGGCCGTCGCTCGCGGCGATCTCAGCGTCAATACCCAGGCCACCAGCCAGGATGAGGCCGGTCGCATGCTCGCCGCGACCAGCGAGATGACCGCCATGCTGCGCCGCTTCTCAGAGCAGACCCAGCTGATGGCGCAGATGCATGCAGGGCCGGACATCAGCCATCGCATCCCTGAAGATTTCCCCGGCGTCTACGGCCAGCTGGCCAGCGGCATCAATACCGTCATCTTCGAACACCTCGATGCAATCGTTGATGCCATCGAGGTACTCAACCAATACGCCATCGGCAATCTGGCACCGGACGCGCGCCGCCTGCCCGGCAGCCGGGCCATCCTGCACGAATCGATGGATGGGGCCAAGGCCAGCCTGCTGGCCATCAACACGCAGATCCAGCAGCTGGCCAACGCCGCGGCCGCAGGCGACTTCAGCCAGCGCGGCGACGCCGATCGCTTCGACCATGACTTCAAGGTGATGATCGAGCAGCTGAACTCCATGATGCAGGTGGCCGACGGCAACCTGGGCCAGCTCTCGCAGCTGCTGCAGGCCATCGCCGAAGGCGACCTGACCGCGCGCATGGACGGCCAGTTCCACGGCGTGTTCGCCCGCATGCGTGACGACGCCAACACCACCGTTGCCCAGCTGACCCAGATCGTCGGCCAGATCCAGGCCAGCGCTTCCAGCATTACCCTGGCCGCCGGCGAGATCGCCTCGGGCAACAGCGACCTGTCGCGCCGTACCGAACAGCAGGCCGCCAACCTGGAAGAGACCGCAGCATCGATGGAGGAACTCACCTCCACCGTGAAGCAGAACGCCGAACACGCCCGTCAGGCCAACCAGCTGGCCATCGGTGCACACGGGGTCGCCTCGCAGGGTGGGGAGGTGGTCGGCCAGGTGGTCACCACCATGTCCGCCATCGAAGCGTCGTCGAAGAAGATCGCCGAAATCATCACCGTCATTGACGGCATCGCCTTCCAGACCAACATCCTGGCCCTGAACGCCGCGGTGGAAGCGGCGCGTGCCGGTGAACAGGGTCGCGGCTTTGCCGTGGTCGCCAGCGAAGTGCGTACCCTCGCCCAGCGCTCGGCCGCAGCGGCCAAGGAGATCAAGGGCCTGATCGATGACTCGGTCGGCAAGGTCGCCGAAGGCTCGACGCTGGTCCACCAGGCCGGCAGCACCATGGGCGAGATCGTCGCCTCGGTGCAGCGCGTGACCGACATCATGGCCGAGATCTCCGCTGCCTCGCAGGAGCAGTCGGCCGGCATCGAACAGGTCAACCAGACCGTGGTGCAGATGGACGAAACCACCCAGCAGAACGCCGCACTGGTGGAAGAAGCCACGGCCGCCGCACGGGCGATGGAAGACCAGGCCGCGCAGCTGGGCGAAGCCGTGGCCCGCTTCCGCCTGGCCACTCCCGGCCTGTCGCCGGCCGCACCGCGCGTTGCCGCGGCCGCCCCGGCCGCACGCAAGGCCGCAACGCCGGCCAGCCCGGCACGCACCCCTGCACGCAAGCCGGTCGCGCAGCCTGCGCTGGCCGGTGACGGCGACTGGCAGGAGTTCTGACCCACAGCGGGTCCGGTCGCGGCATGACCGGACCCGCATCAGGGCGGCGGCACTGCCCATGGAAAGTGATGCATTTCACACTTCATAATTGCCGACCCCGGCCGATACCTCTTTCGAGCCCCGCGCCAGTGCGTGACGGTCCCCGCCCCAGAACCAAGATTCCATGTCCGACGGCCACGACAACGACCAGCACGATGCCCACGCGGCCGACGCCGCCGACGAACGCTTTCTGGTGCGCAATCCCCGTCAGCTGCGCCAGCTGCTGCGTTCGCTGATCGACCAGCGCTCGTTGATCAACGCACACATCGACGGTCGTGATCGCTCCTTCCCGACCGCCCTGCTTGACCTGGACGAGGACAATGATTTCCTGCTGCTCGATGGCAGTCTGCAGGAAGCCTCCAACCGCGCCGCTGAACAAGCCGATCACCTGCTCTGCTTCGCCCAGCTGGAACGGGTGCTGGTGCGCTTTCGCCTGCACGAACTGCAGCGGGTGGACAACGAGGGCCACGTCGCCTTCCGCGCGCCTTTGCCCGAAGAACTGGTGCACCTGCAGCGGCGCGAGCTGTACCGCCTGGCGACACCCATCACCGACTCGCCGCAACTGGCCCTGCCCGCCGGCGAAGTGGGCAGCGACGCGCTGTCGATGCGCGTGGTGGACATCAGCGGCGGCGGCCTGGCCGTTACCGTGCCCAGCGATTGCGCAGTGTTCAGCCTGCAGAAGCGCTACAACGCCGTGCTGTCGATGCCTGATGGCCCGGACCTGCAGATCACGCTGGTGGTCTGCAACATGCTGCCGCAGCGGCAACCCAACGGCATCGAGGTCAAGCGCATCGGCATGCGCTTCGACGACCTGCCGCGTGGTGGCGACAGCGCCATCCAGCGTTACATCTTCCGCATCGACCGCCAGCGCAAGGCGCGCCAGAACGGCGAGATGTGAGGGGTGGCGCCGAGCCATGCCCGGCGGCCTGCCCACGCACCGCCGGGCATGGCCCGGCGCTACCGAATTGTGCACGGCATGCGTGGATGACGCCCCTCCCGGTAGATCCACGCCATGCGTGGATGACGTACCTACCCACCTAAAGTCCCCACCGACGGGGCCGATATCGAGCCTGACACCGGGACTTCCGGCAGACCAGGACCCTCGATGAACGACAAGACCAGCTCCACCGCCAGCGCCGGTGGCGAATTCCTCAGCTTCACCCTCGGCGCCGAGCACTACGGCGTAGACATCCTCAAGGTGCAGGAAATCCGTGGCTACGACGCGGTCACCCGCGTGCCGGACGCGCCGGACTACATCAAGGGCGTCATCAACCTGCGCGGCACCATCGTTCCGGTCATCGACCTGCGCCTGAAGCTGCGCCTGGAGAACGCGACCTACGACGCCTTCACCGTGATGATCGTGCTGAACGTGGATGACCGCGTGGTCGGCATCGTCGTCGACAGCGTGTCCGACGTGATCCCGCTGTCGGGCGATCAGATCCGCCCCACTCCGGAATTCGGCGCCGCCGTCGATACCCGCTTCATTTCCGGCATCGGCACGCAGGACGACCGCATGCTGATCCTGCTGGACATCGAAACCCTGCTGGACAGCGCCGACATGGGCCAGGCCAGCCTGGTCGAAGACGCCGCTGCGTGAGCCAACGGACTTCCCTCACGTTTCTGTAACCGAGCCCTTCAGTTCCCCGCGGCGATGCCGATAGGGGGACAGGAACCCGGTCGCGCAGGAGCGCGCAGGACCGGATCGACCACCACAATCCCCGGAGAATCACCCCGATGAAGTCCCTGCTTGCGTTCGTTACGGCCGCCGTCCTGGCCACCACTGCCTCTTCCGCCATCGCACAGTCGGCCGACATGATCCCGCCGGAAATGGCACCGCGCTCGGTCGGCAAGGACGGCATGGTCTGCGGCAAGGTCGAGAAGGCACGCTTCGCGGAAGGTTCCGAAGGCCAGCCGACCTTCCTGTACATGGGCGGCGCCTTCCCGCGCCACACTTTCTCGGCCCGCATCGCCGGCGAGAACCGCGGCAAGTTCAACTTCCCGCTGGAAAGCCTGGAAGGCAAGACCGTCTGCGTGCTGGGCAAGATCCAGCGCGATGCCTCGCGCGCTGAAATCGAAGTCAGCTCGCCGGCAAGCCTGAAGCTGGCCAACATCAAGTAATCCGCTGTCCGTCACCACGCCGGCTGCTGCCGGCGTGGTCTGCTGCAACCGGGCCGGACGCCCGGCCGCGTCTGCCTTAGGAGATCACAACGCCCATGCCGTGGATCAACAACCTCAAACTGATGCCGAAGCTGCTGCTGACGTTCGGCGTCATCCTGCTGGTGATGCTGCTGCAGGGCATCGTCGCCTATCGTGGCCTGCATTCGCTGAACAACGTCACCACCGAGCTGGCGGGCTCGCGGATGGAGAGCATCCGCATGGCCGGCGAAATGCGCGGCATGGTGGGTGAATACCGTAACGCCGCCTACCAGCAGCTGATCCGCGCCAGCGACGACGTCAAGACCGACGCGCGCAACCGCGCCAAGGACGTGCGTGCGCGCATGGACAAGGCCGTGGTCGATTACCCCAAGATGATCGACAACGCGCAGCAGAAAAAGCTTTTTGATGCCTTCGCCGCGGACTGGAAGGCAGCCCTGGCTTCATATGACAGCGTCAGCGAAATGCTGGAGCTGGACCTGCCGGATGATGCCATCGACACCTTCGTCGGCGAGACGCGCACAAAGCACAACAAGGCAACGGCGGCGCTGGAGTCACTGATTGCCGAAGACAACCGCCTGGCTCGCGCGTCGCGCGACGAGGCGTCCTCCACTTACGCCGCATCGGCCACGCTGATGGTGATCGCCCTGTTTGGCGGCGCCGCGCTGGGCCTGGTGCTGGTGTGGCTGTTTGCCCGCGCCCTGGTCGGCAGCGTGCGTGGCGCCGTATCGGTCGCCAACGACGTCGCCGGGGGCAAGCTCGACGGCCATATCGACGTCAGCCGCCAGGATGAAGTGGGCGAACTGATGCAGGCCATGCAGCGCATGCAGCGCGACCTGCGCGAGCGCATCGAGACCGATGCCGCCGTCGCCCGCGAGAACCTGCGCATCCGTACCGCCCTGGACTACAGCTCCACCGGCGTTTACCTGACCGACCCGAACAACACCATCGTCTACAGCAACCGCGCCCTGCAGCAGACCCTGGCCCAGTACCAGGATGACGTGCGTCGTGACCTGCCGGACTTCGACGCCCAGGCGTCGCTGGTCGGCAAGCCGGTGACCGTGCTGGAACATCGTGGCGAGATGGACACCACCCTGGTGGCCAACCTTAAGGCCCACGGCGTCGCCCGCCGCCCGATGCAGTACGGCGATGCGCAGTTCGCCCAGGTGGCCTCGACCATCCGCAACGAAGCCGGTGACACCGTCGGCTACGTGGTGGAATGGCGCGACCGCACCCAGGAAGCGCAGGTCGAAGCCGAAGTGGCCCGCGTCATCGCCCAGGCCGCCGCCGGCGACCTGTCCGGCCGCATCGATGCCAACGGCAAGGAAGGCTTCTTCCTGCAGCTGGCCCAGCAGATCAACGGCCTGCTGGACGCCAACGCCGGCAGCATCGAGCAGATCTCCGGCCTGCTGGCGGCCCTGTCGCAGGGTGACCTGACCGTGCGCATGCACGGCGATTACCAGGGCGTGTTCGCCCGCATGCGTGACGATGCCAATGCCACCGCCGCGCAGCTGAGCGAGATCGTCACCCGCATCAAGCAGTCCAGCCGCGCGATCAACTCGGCCGCCGGCGAGATCGCCTCGGGCAACAGCGACCTGTCGCGCCGCACCGAGCAGCAGGCCGCCAACCTGGAAGAAACCGCTGCTTCGATGGAAGAGCTGACCTCGACCGTTCGCCAGAACGCCGAGCACGCCCGCCAGGCCAACCAGCTGGCCATCGGCGCACACGGTGTCGCCTCGCAGGGCGGCGACGTGGTGGGCCAGGTGGTCACCACCATGTCGGCCATCCAGGCGTCCTCGAAGAAGATCGCCGAGATCATCTCGGTCATCGACGGCATCGCCTTCCAGACCAATATCCTGGCACTGAACGCCGCGGTGGAAGCTGCGCGTGCCGGTGAACAGGGCCGTGGGTTCGCCGTGGTCGCCAGCGAAGTGCGCACCCTGGCACAGCGCTCGGCCGCGGCCGCCAAGGAGATCAAAGGCCTGATCGACGATTCGGTCGGCAAGGTCAACGATGGCTCGGCACTGGTGCACAAGGCCGGCGCGACCATGGGCGAGATCGTCGCCTCGGTGCAGCGCGTGACCGACATCATGGCGGAGATTTCCGCCGCCTCGCAGGAACAGTCGGCCGGCATCGAGCAGGTCAACCAGACCGTGGTGCAGATGGACGAGACCACCCAGCAGAATGCTGCGCTGGTGGAAGAAGCCACCGCCGCCGCCCGTGCAATGGAAGAGCAGGCGGGCCACCTGAGCGAGGCCGTGTCGATCTTCGTGGTGGACGAAGCCGAGACCGTGGTCGCCCCGCGCGCCCCGGCCCTGGCCCCGCGCGTGGCAGCCCCGGCACCGGCACCGGCCGCACCGCCGGCACGCCGCAGCACCGGCGGTCGCCCGATGGCTGCCGAGCTGGCGGACGGAGACTGGCAGGAGTTCTGATTCCTGCTGCCGCAGGCTTCGAAGACGCCCTGGCCCCGTGCCGGGGCGTTTTCGTTTCCGGGGTTCCCGGGGAAACAGCCAACGGCGAAGCCCCTCGGGGTGGGCGCTGTTGTGCTGGGATTCTGTGGGTTGGCCGGGCGGGTGGGCTGCGCAGGGGACGCGGTGAACCCGTCCATGGGGGCTTGGCCGCGGTATCCATGCCGCGAACACCCCTGCGTAACCCACCCGCCCGGCCACGGACAGTTTTCCGCGCGTCCACCCAGGATTGAAGAAAGAAGAGCAAAAGCAACAGCTGCAGCTCGTCCGGGCTCAGAGCCGTTTTCCTTTGGAAAACGGATCCGACCCCTCTATCCGCCCCCGATGAAAACACCGCTCTCGCCGTCCGCCGAGGCGATGCACGAAGAGGCGGGCCGGGGTGGGCAGGCGGGACCGTAGGCGCCAAGGACGGCGCCTACGAGCTACATGGACGTATTCACCGCGTATCGCGCCTGCCCACCCCGGCCCGCGTCCCTCGACACAACGAAACGCCGACAGACCGCTGTTGCTGTTGCCTTTGCTGTTGCCCTGGCTCAAACGCCTGCCGCAGGCAGCGCCGCAGCCGCCGCTGCAAGGAACTCTGAATACGCCCTCAAATCTCCCCGCCCCCGGCCGATAACCGTTCTGTCACGGCCTGTCGCGCCCTGACCGGTACTGGCGCCGCCCGCCCGTCTCGAACTGGCCTGCTTCATGAACCTCCTGCATCGCTGGCAACACTACTTCAGCAACCTCTCCGTCCGGCGCAAGCTCAACCTGCTGACGCTGCTCATCGCGATCGGCGTGATCGCGCTGTCGGTGATCGCCGCCCGCATGCAGTACCTGGATCTGAACGAAACCCGCAAGGCTTCCCTCAAGACCCAGGTCGAACTGACCTACGGCATCCTCGACCACTACCACGGCCTGGCCGCCAGTGGCGAACTGACCGACGAAGCCGCACGACAGGCCGCGCTGGATGCATTGGCGCGCATGCGCGCCGACCATGACACCTACTATTACAGCGTGTACGACACCCAGTACCGCGTCCTCATGCATCCCTTCCGCAAAGATCTCATCGGCAAGGACATGCGGGAGTTCCGCTCTGAAGACGGAGTGCAGCTTTTCCATGACCTGGTCCAGGTCGCACGCGCCGGCGGCGGCGTGGTGTCCTACAAATGGGCCAAGGCCAACGAGGAAGGCCTGTACGACAAGGCCTCCTACGCCGGTCTGTACAAGCCCTGGCAGTGGGTGATCAGCAGCGGTGTGTACATGGAAGACGTGCAGCGCCAGGCCATGGTCTTCACCGCCATCATGGGCGCCACCGGGGGTGTCCTGGTGCTGATCGTGCTTGCCCTGAGCTGGATCATCGGCAACCGCATCGCCGGCCCGCTCAAGCAGGCCACCGCCGTTGCCGAAGGCATCGCCCGGGGCAAGCTCGACAGCCACATCGGCCCGCAGCCGCACGACGAAACCGGTCGCCTGCTGGAGGCCATGTCCCGCATGCAGCAGCAGCTGCACGCGGTCATCAGCGGCCAACGCGAGATGGCGCGCCGCCACGACGCCGGTGAACTGAGCTACCGCATGGACGCCAGCGCCTTCCCCGGCGAGTACGGCCTGATGGTGCAGGAAACCAACACCCTGGTTGGCAGCCACGTGCAGACCCTGCACGACGTACTGGACGTGGTGAAGCAGTACGCCGTCGGCGACCTCAGCCGCGACGTCGCCCGCTACCCGGGCGAGAAAGCCGCCATGACCACCACCGTGGACACGGTCAAGGCCAACCTCGGCCGCATCAACGCAGAAATCAAGCAGCTGGCCGCCGCGGCCGCCGCCGGTGACTTCAGCCGCCGTGGCGATGCACAGCGCTTCGATCACGATTTCCGCCTGATGCTGGAAAACCTCAACGCGATGATGGCGGTCAGCGATGACAACCTCGGCAAGCTCTCGCAGCTGCTGTCGGCCATCGCCGAAGGCGACCTGACCACGCGCATGCAGGGCGACTACCAGGGCGTGTTCGCCCGCATGCGTGACGATGCAAACAGCACCGTCAGCCAGCTGACCCAGATCGTCGGCCAGATCCAGGCCAGCGCTTCCAGCATCACCCTCGCCGCCGGCGAGATCGCCTCGGGCAACAGCGACCTGTCGCGCCGTACCGAGCAGCAGGCCGCCAACCTGGAAGAAACCGCCGCATCGATGGAGGAACTGACCTCCACCGTTCGCCAGAACGCCGAGCATGCCCGCCAGGCCAACCAGCTCGCCATCGGCGCGCAGGGCGTGGCGTCGCAGGGCGGCAGCGTGGTCAGCCGGGTGGTCACCACCATGTCGGCCATCGAAGCCTCCTCGAAGAAGATCGCTGAAATCATCAGCGTCATCGACGGCATTGCGTTCCAGACCAACATCCTGGCCCTGAACGCCGCAGTGGAAGCCGCGCGTGCCGGTGAACAGGGCCGTGGCTTCGCCGTGGTCGCCAGCGAGGTGCGTACCCTCGCCCAGCGTTCGGCCGCCGCCGCCAAGGAGATCAAGGGCCTGATCGATGACTCGGTCGGCAAGGTCGCCGAAGGCTCCAGCCTGGTGCACCAGGCCGGCAGCACCATGGGCGAGATCGTCGCCTCGGTGCAGCGCGTCACCGACATCATGGCCGAGATCTCCGCTGCCTCGCAGGAGCAGTCGGCCGGCATAGAGCAGGTCAACCAGACCGTGGTGCAGATGGACGAAACCACCCAGCAGAACGCCGCACTGGTCGAAGAGGCCACCGCCGCCGCACGGGCGATGGAAGACCAGGCCGCGCAGCTGGCCGACGCCGTGGCGATCTTCCGCCTCGACAACCAGGTGGCGGCTGCCGTGAAGGCGGTCACCGCCCGCGTCGCGCCCACACCGGCCGCGGCGGCACGTCGCCCGCAGCCTGCCGGCGCACCGGCGTCGGCCCGACGTTCCAGTGCCAGCCCGTCCTCCAGCTCCAGCTTCGTCGCTCCCAGCGACGGCGACTGGCAGGAATTCTGATCCCGGCGGCGGCTTCGGCCCCCGCCCCCGCCGATTGCCACGGGCCCCGTGAACAGTGCCACTGCCATCGTCACCGGCCCCCGCCCATTAGAGTTGG
>NZ_JBXFWG010000013.1:0-96708 GCF_056854535.1 Stenotrophomonas sp. STEN054
GGTCGACACCTACCAACTGCCGCGCATCGCCGTTGCCCACAGCCGCGTGAACCTGTCGAAGGCGGGGCACATTTGGTTTTCGGGGTGTTAGCCCCACAGATGCGGCCACCAACCCTACAATGACGTACTTGCGCCGTCCCCGCAAACCCACTGGGCCCCGCCATCCCACGGAATGCCGCTCTTGCTTTGGCCGTTGCCGTTGCTGTGAGCAGGTGCAGGGCTGCAAGCCCTGCAAAACACCCTCACTCCACCCAGCCTGCGATCTCACCGTGCTCGAACGGCCCCAGCTTCGCCTTCACCATCCGCCCCTGCGCATCGAACAGCACGCTGTACGGCAGCAGCCCCTGCGCATTGCCCAGCTGGACGCTGGCATCGCGCGGGCCCGGAGTGTCAAGCACGATCGGGTAACCCACCGGCACCCGCTGCAGGAAATCCGCCACGCCCTCCGGCGTATCCAGCGCCAGGCCCAGCACCTGCACGCCGTGCTCGCCCTGCGCTTGGGCGAAGCGGGCCAGGTCGGGCATTTCCTCGATGCAGGGCCCGCACCAGCTGGCCCACACGTTCACCAGCAGCGGCCGGCCGCTGAAACGCTGGCGGAGATCCAGCGCTTGCCCGTCCACGCCGGGCAGCACCAGCGCCGGCAATGCATCACCGGCGCGCAGGACGGGAACCGGGGGTTTCACATCAGGAGGCGTCGAAGCCACCGGCGCAGGCACCGGGGTCAACCGATGCCCGGCCCACAGGCCGAGGCCGGCGGCCAGCACCGCTGTCCACAGCAGTGCGGGCCGCCGCCAACTCATCGGGCGGTGCGCAGCAGCGCTTCTTCCACCAGGGCCTGGGTCAGCAGGGTCGGCAGCACGGTCGGCGGTGCGCCCGGGCCGTACACCACGTACAGCGGCACGCCCACGGCCTTGTGCTCATCCAGGAACGCGGTGATCTGCGGGTCGACATTGGTGTAGTCGCCGCGCATGTACACCGCATTGGTGCGCTTGAGCAGTTCCTTGAACTCCGGGCGCGACAGCACCGCGCGTTCGTTGGCCTTGCAGCTCACGCACCAGTCGGCGGTCATGTTCACGAACACCACGCGGTTGTCCGCGCGCAACCGGTCCAGCATCTGCGGCGAGTAATCCACCACGTTGTCGCTGGCCGCCTGCGCGGCGCGTGCCGGCGGTTGCAGCTGGGTCACGCCCCACACCGGGCCCAGCGCGGCCAGGGCCAGCAGCACGCCCAGCAGGCTGGCGCCACGCTTGCTGCGCCAGCGGCTGGTCTCGAACAGCCACAGGCCGGCGGTCAGCAGCAGCAGGCCACCCAAAGCCAGCGCCATGCCGTCCACGCCACGCTGCTTGCCCAGCACCCACAGCAGCCACAGCGCGGCCGCATACATCGGGAAGGCCAGCACGTGCTTCAGGGTTTCCATCCACGGGCCCGGCTTGGGCAGGCGGCGGGCGAGGGCCGGCACGAAGCCGATCAGCAGGAACGGGAGGGCCAGGCCCAGGCCGAGGAACAGGAACACCAGCATCGCCGCGATCGGCGGGGCCACGAAGGCATAGGCCACGGCCGGGCCGAAGAACGGGCCGACGCAGGCGCTGCCGACCACGCAGGCCAGCACGCCGGTGAAGAAATCACCGGCCGGGCCGCTGCGGCGGGCCAGCGACTGGCCGAAGTTGCCGATGCCGCCGCCCATGGTGAACACACCGGACAGGCTCAGGCCGACGGCGAACATGATGTAGGCCAGTGCGGCCACCACGCCCGGGTGCTGCAGCTGGAAGCCGATGCCCACCGCGTTGCCGAGCATGCGCAGGCCAACCATCAACGCACCGATCACCGCGAACGCCACCAGGACGCCCAGCGTGTACCACAGGGCATGGCTGCGGGCGCGCTCGGCGCTCTCGCCGCTCTGCGCCAGGCTCAGCACCTTCAGCGACAGGATCGGCAGCACGCAGGGCATCAGGTTCAGGACCAGGCCACCACCCAGCGCCAGCAGCAGCACCCACAGCAGCGAGCTGTCGGTCTTGGGCACGCTGCCCGGCGGCTTGGTGCGCTTGGCGTTGTCCTGCTGCGCATCGGCGGCGAAGGCATCGCCTCCCGCGGCGCTGTCACCGGCGGCGTCCGCGGCATCGTTGGGCACGGTCGGCAGCAGGCGGCGCGGCGTGCCGTCGGTGTCCTCGCGCGGCGTGCCGCTGGCGGCGGCCGGTGCACCAGCGGCGGAGCCAGCGGCAGCAGTCAGCGTGCCGGCGGGAATGGACAGCTTCATCCGGCGGGTCATCGGCGGGTAGCAGATGCCATCGGTCTGGCAGCCCTGGAAAGTCACCACCAGGGTGCTGTCCACGGCCTCGGCGCGGGTGCGGCGCAGCGGCAGCGGCACCTCCACCTGGTTGAAGTACACCGAGACATCGCCGAAGTGCTCGTCGCGGTGCGCCTGCGCGGCCGGCCAGCGCGGCTTGTCGGCCAGCACGCCGGTGCTGCCTTCCAGCTTCAGCGAGGTGCGGTCGCGGTAAAGGTAGTAGCCCGGCGCCGGGGTGAAGCGCAGCAGCAGGGTATTGCCGTCGCTGGCGATGGCATCGAAGCCGAACGCCTGTTCCGACGGCAGCGGCAGCGCCTGGGTGTTGCTGGCGCCCGGCAGGCGCAGGCCGCCGTTGCTGCCGGCACCGGCCAGCGGGTTGTTGAAGGGGGTGACGCCGGTGACGCGCGCGGTGGGCACCGCGGCCTTGCCGCCCGCGCCGGGCAGGGTCACCTGCACCACGCGCTTCTGTGGCGGGTAGCACACGCCGGCATCGGCGCAGCCCTGGTAGCGCACTTCCAGGCTGATGGTGCCGGCCGCATCGGTCGGCGTGCCGGGCAGGGTGGCCTGCAGGCGCTCGCGGTAGGTTTCCACCTCGCCGAAGAAATCGTCGTGGTGCTTGTTGCCGGCCGGCATCTGCAGCGCACCGGCATTGAAGGCCGGGTCGGCCTTGACGCTGGTGCGGTGGCGATACAGGTAATAGCCGGGCGCGATCTTGAACTGCAGCTGGATCTGGCCACGTTCGGGCGCAGTGGCGGTCAGCGCGAACGCCTGGTCGACCGGCAGCAGGTCCTTTTCATCCAGCGCGGAAGCGGGCAGGGCCAGCCACAGCAGGGCGCACAGCGCGGCGCCACGAGCAAACAACTTCATCAATCGGTGTCCTCCCGGGTCTGCGCCCGGATCCAGTCCAGATACGCCGGCAGGCCGGCCCGGGTTTCGACCGCGATGCACTCCGGGAGTTCATACGGATGCAGTTCGACGATGCGGGCGATTGCGTCATCGACGCGGCTCGCCGTGGTCTTCACCAGCAACTGCAGTTCGGCGTCGGTGATGACGTCGCCCTGCCAGCGGTAGGTCGACTGTGCCCCCTCCAGCCGGGTGACGCACGCAGCCAGGCGCTCGCTGACCAGCGCGTGCGCGATGCGCTCGGCACTGGCCCGGTCGGGGCAGGTGGTCAACAGCAGCAGGACGGGGTCGACGGTCGACATGACCGCCGAGTATAGGGCCGCCGCCGGGTCAGGACCCGGCGGTGGCGTGGACCGCTGCGTTGCGCGGTCAGTTGGCCAGCTGGCAGGTGCCCGGCTTGGCGGAGGTGAACAGGGCCGGGGTGGCCCATTCCGGGTGGTCAATGAATGGGTTGCGGTTGCCCTGGAACGAGTAGATCACGTCATTTCGCGCACGCTCGGCATCATCCGGCGGATCGGACAGGTGCCAGTCGATCAGGGTCGACAGCAGGCCCATGTAGGCCGGCGAGCTGCTGGTCTTGACGATCTTGCTGCGGTCGTCGGTCAGTTCCAGGTCCGGTTCGGACTGGCCGGTAGCCGCATCCTTACCGCCCTCATAACGGATGGCCATGTACATCACCGCACGCGCCATGTCGCCCTTGCGCCTGCCCCACACCTCGAAGGTGCCGGTGTTGCCGTCGGGGGTACGCACCCAGTTGGAATTGCCCGGGTAGCCGCCGCTGCCGCCGCCCTGGCCGTTGTTGGCCTCGGTGGCGCGCTCGCCGCAGTTGGCATCGCACTTGCCGAACGGCTTGTTGCCGCGGTCGGCATTCCACTGTGCATCGGTCAGGTACAGCATGTGGGTGTCGGTGTACGGGGCGTACGGCAGGCCCTTGTCACCGGTGGTGCTGGCAAAGCCCAGCGAGTTCGGCCAGGTGTGCTCGCGGTTGTAGGTCAGGCCGCTGCCCGTGCCCGCACGGCTGCTCACCTTGGTGTAGCTGTGGTTGCGGTAGGCGTCGAGGATCTTGCCGCTGTTGTTCGGATCTTCGTCGGCAATTTCCAGGATGGTCCAGGTGCTGGTGCCCGAGCCGCTGTACGGGTAAGCGGTGTGGCCTTTGATGGTCTCGTGCAGCGAGCAGCGCAGCTGGCTCGGGCTGGAGGTGTTCACCTTGGAGTAGTAGCCCGCCGGGGTGCCCGGGTTGCCGGGATTGCCGGGGTCCGGATTGCCCGGGTCCGGGTTGCCGGTGGTGCTGGCCACGGTGAAGGCGATGCGGCTGTCGGCGGCCGGGCGTGCACCCTGGCTGTCGGTGATGCGCGAGGCGCGGATGTCGAAGCGGCAGGCCTCACCGGCCACCAGGGCGGTGTTGGTGGACAGCTTCACGGTCTTCCCGCTGGCCGGCCAGGTCAGCGGCACGCTGCCGGAGGTACCGCAGCTCAGGGCGAAGGCGCCGCTGGCCAGGTTCACCGTCTCGCTGAACACTACTTCCAGATCGGCCGCGGCCGGGAAGGTGCTGCTGCCCTGTGCCGGGGTCGTGGTGGTCACCGACGGCGGTGTGTTCGGGCCGCCCGGGGTGCCGCCACCGCCGCTGAAGGTCTGGTTGTTGTTGCAGCGGCCGAAGGTCTCACCGGCCGATTCGGCCCAGGTGAAGTGGGCGTACTGGCTGCCGCTGCCGGTCAGCTGCAGCGAGGTGCCCGGGGTGGTGCTGTTGGTTTCGGCAACCGGGATGTTCTGGCTGGTCATGCCGGCGGCGGGGCCACCGGAGGCGGTGATGGCGCCCTCGTAGCTGAGGAACTGGACCACCTTGCCGCTGGCGTCGACCAGGGCGATGCCGTCGTTGGGGCCGTTCTGCAGGCCGTTGGTCGGGTAGGTGGCCACGGCGATCGCGGCGCTGCCGCAGCCGGCGGCGCTGCCAGCCGGGACGGGCTTGTTGTCGTAGACCACGGCGGCCGAGGCATTGGCGCCGTTGTACAGGTACAGGCGGTAGCCGGACAGGTCCTCGCCGGCGGTGGCGACCACTTCGATGGCTTCGCCGACGTCACCGGCCGGGGTGCTGTCGTCGTAGTGCAGTTCGTTGATGAAGACCTCGGCCTGGGCCGGCGCGGCGACCAGCGCCAGCAGGCAGGCGGCGGCGAGCGGGGACAGCAATCGCATCGACTACTCCTTGTGATTGGGAATGCCGGGCGAGCCTAAGGCCGAACGCGTGACACTTTGCCGTAACTGAACGTCAGATATCTGACACTGCGACGTAGTTCACCAAAATTGCCGAAACCCGTCGGTGCGATCGTCTGTTCGCCGCCGCAGTGCACCGTCGAAATTTTTTCTTCCGCGGGGCTTGAAAGGTCGTCGGGCAGCTCCATCTCTGTCCTGCTCCCGACCTGTCGGGTTTTTTCGCGAGCAATGCTGGCAGTCACCTGGGGTGAGTGCTAACATCGCCGGACTTTTTTAGACCAATCAACAACTTAAGAGGTCCCTATGAACATCAAGCCGCTGCACGACCGCGTTGTGGTCAAGCCGATCGAAGCTGACGAAATCTCCGCCGGTGGCATCGTCATTCCGGATTCGGCCAAGGAAAAGTCGACCAAGGGTGAAGTCGTCGCCGTCGGCCCGGGCAAGGCCCTGGACAACGGCACCGTGCGCGCTCCCTCGCTGAAGGTTGGCGACAAGGTCATCTACGGCCAGTACGCCGGCAGCTCGTACAAGAGCGAAGGCGTCGAGTACAAGGTCCTGCGCGAAGACGACGTGCTCGCCATCATCGGCTGAGCCTCGGCGCGACCTGTTTTATCCCCTGATTCCAACACCCAGCCGCCGGGCATGGCCCGGCGCTACCAATGAGGTAACTGCACATGGCTGCCAAGGATATTCGTTTCGGTGAAGACGCCCGTTCGCGCATGGTGCGCGGCGTCAACGTTCTCGCCAATGCCGTCAAGGCCACCCTGGGCCCGAAGGGCCGCAACGTCGTGCTGGAAAAGAGCTTCGGCGCTCCGACCATCACCAAGGACGGCGTCTCCGTCGCCAAGGAAATCGAACTGGCTGACAAGTTCGAGAACATGGGCGCGCAGATGGTGAAGGAAGTTGCTTCCCGCACCAACGACGACGCTGGCGACGGCACCACCACCGCCACCGTGCTGGCCCAGGCCCTGATCCGCGAAGGCGCCAAGGCCGTGGCCGCCGGCATGAACCCGATGGACCTGAAGCGTGGTATCGACAAGGCCGTCGTGGCCGCCGTCGCCGAGCTGAAGACCATCTCCAAGCCGACCGCCGACGACAAGGCGATCGCCCAGGTCGGTACCATCTCGGCCAACTCGGACGAGTCGATCGGCCAGATCATCGCTGACGCGATGAAGGAAGTCGGCAAGGAAGGCGTGATCACCGTTGAAGAAGGCTCGGGCCTGGACAACGAGCTGGACGTGGTCAAGGGCATGCAGTTCGACCGCGGCTACCTGTCCCCGTACTTCATCAACAACCAGCAGTCGCAGACCGCTGACCTGGATGACCCGTTCATCCTGCTGCACGACAAGAAGATCTCCAACGTCCGTGACCTGCTGCCGGTGCTGGAAGGCGTCGCCAAGGCCGGCAAGCCGCTGCTGATCGTTGCCGAAGAAGTCGAAGGCGAAGCCCTGGCTACCCTGGTCGTCAACACCATCCGTGGCATCGTCAAGGTCGTGGCCGTCAAGGCTCCGGGCTTCGGCGACCGTCGCAAGGCGATGCTGGAAGACATGGCCGTGCTGACCGGCGGCACCGTGATCTCCGAAGAAGTTGGCCTGTCGCTGGAAAAGGCTACCATCAAGGACCTCGGCCGCGCCAAGAAGGTGCAGGTTTCCAAGGAAAACACCACCATCATCGATGGCGTGGGTGACAAGGCTGCCGTCGACGCACGCGTCGGCCAGATCAAGACCCAGATCCAGGACACCTCCTCGGATTACGACCGCGAAAAGCTGCAGGAACGCGTGGCCAAGCTGGCCGGCGGCGTTGCCGTGATCAAGGTCGGCGCTTCGACCGAAATCGAAATGAAGGAAAAGAAGGATCGCGTCGACGACGCCCTGCACGCCACCCGTGCAGCCGTTGAAGAAGGCGTGGTCCCGGGCGGCGGCGTTGCCCTGGTCCGTGCGGTCACCTCGCTGGCTGGCCTGAAGGGTGCCAACGAAGACCAGAACCACGGCATCCAGATCGCCCTGCGTGCGATGGAAGCCCCGCTGCGCGAAATCGTGGCCAACGCCGGTGAAGAACCGTCGGTCATCATCAACAAGGTCAAGGAAGGCACTGGCAGCTTCGGCTATAACGCCGCTACCGGCGAGTTCGGCGACATGCTGCAGTTCGGCATCCTGGACCCGACCAAGGTGACCCGTTCGGCGCTGCAGAACGCTGCCTCGATCGCTGGCCTGATGATCACCACCGAAGCCATGGTTGCCGAAGCTCCGAAGAAGGACGAGCCGGCCATGGGTGGCGCGGGTGGCATGGGCGGCATGGGTGGCATGGGCGGCATGGACTTCTAAGTCCACGCGTTCCCGACGTAATGAAAAACCCCGCCGGAAGGCGGGGTTTTTTTGTGGGTCTGGATCGCGATGACCTCGGGTAGATCCACGCCATGCGTGGATGAACCCGCGCGCGGCCTCAACCGCGCAACGCGCGCCGATCCAACCACACCTTGGCGATGCAAAATGTAGGCACGCCGCCGTACAGCACGCCCTTCACCCAGGGCAGTCCCAGCTGGTAGGCAATGAGCCCACCTGCGGCCATGCCGACCAGGCCGATGGCGGCCGCCCTGCGCTGGCGCTGCAGCTGCTGCATCTCCTCCTGCTGGCGCGCGGCGATCTCGTCACGCCGGTGGTCGGGGTGCATCACGGCGCTGGCAATGGCATCGGCTTGCGAAGGGGTCATGCGGGGTCCAGAGAGACAGGTGTCTGGTTCTTATACTGCGCCGCCCGCCAAGGTCGCGTAGATCACGCGCCTACCGCTGCAAACAGATCCGCTCGGCGCCTGCACTGATGTCCACCTGGCCACCCTGCATCACATCCGCCCCCAGGATCACCGCCGGGCGCTGGTCCAGCCCAATCGCCCGGAACACCGGCAGCTCGCTGATGCGGACTTCCACCGCCGGGTGCTGCCAGCCTGCACTGGCCAGCGCGGGCAGGGTGAACAGCCACGTCGGTGTCGGTTTGCCACCCAGTCCTTCGCTGCCCTTGCTGCGCGCCCGCACGCGCGTATCGCTGCCATCGGTGCGCAGACCCAACTCTCGCGCCGCAGCATCGTTGAGAATGGTCTGCGCCGCACCGGTATCGACCACACCGATGGCCGCCACGCCCTCGCTGCCCAGGCGCAGGCTGACGAAGCCGAAGCCCTTCAGCACGCCGGCGCGATCGGGCAGGGCATTGCCCTGACAGTACGGCGCCGTGGTTGGCAGCGTCTGCGCGGGCCACAGCATCAGGCGCCCATGGACGAAATCCCAACGGGTATCGAAACGCGCCGTGATGTCCTGGCCGATGATGCCGTGCAACGGTGCGCCCCCTGCCGACGACAGGCTGGCCAGGTCGGCCTGCAGTGCGGTTACCTGCAGCTGCAGGCCGCCCAGCGCCATCGCCACGCTGCGCGTGCTGCGCAACGCCAACCCGCCCGCGCTGGCACCCTGCGCGTCGTGGTGGCGTGCGTTCGGGTCCTGCAGCTGGAAGCGTTGCACGACCGCCGTATCCAGCAGCGTGGCGCTGGCCGCGCTGTCCACCACCAGATGCAATCGCTCATCGCCTCCCTCCAGCGTGCCCAGCACGGTGGGGTGGCTGGCCTGCATCGTCATCGGCAGGCTGTGCAGGGCAGCGGGTTCGGCTGCTGCGGGCAGCGACGTGAGCAGCAGGGGCAACAGGGCCAGGCGCATCGGTTTACTCCTCGGGAAAGAGTGGCCATTTCGCCGCAGGCGCGTATCGCCGGTTTGTCCGCGTTGATACCGGGCAGATACACAGCGCCGTCATACTGGCGGCATGAATGCTACCGCCACCCTCATCGTCGTGGATGACGATGCCAGCATCCGCGATGCCATCGCCGACCACCTGCTGCTGCATGGCTACCGCGTGCGCGTGGCCGCCGATGCCGCTGCCATGGACGTGCTGCTGCAGGTAGAACGTCCCGATGCCATCATCCTGGACTGGATGATGCCCGGTGAAGACGGTCTGTCGGTGTGCCGTCGCCTGCAGTCGCGCGCTATCCCCATCCTGATGCTGTCGGCCATGGGCAGCGCCCCGGACCGGGTGATCGGGCTGGAAATGGGCGCGGATGACTATCTGGCCAAACCCTTCGACCCGCGCGAGCTGCTGGCCCGCGTGCGCGCGCTGTTGCGCCGGCAGGACAAGCTGCGCGCACAGACACCGATGGAGCTGCGCTTCGAAGGTTGGCGCCTGTTGCCGGAACAGCGTCGCCTGCTGGCACCCGAGGGCGCCGAGGTAGCGCTCAGTCGTGGTGAGTTCGCCCTGCTGCAGGCGCTGGCCGAGCGCCCGGGCCGCGTGCTGGACCGAGAGCAGCTGGTGCAGCTCACCCGGGGCGATGACAGCGACAGCGTGGACCGCGCCGTCGATCTGGCCATCAGCCGCCTGCGCCGCAAGCTGGCCCAGGCTGCCCCCGGCGGCGATGGCCTGCTGCAGACCCTGCGCGGTGAGGGCTATCGCTTCGGCGCAGCGGTGCAGCGCCTGTGAGCGCGCGCTGGAGCACATTGCGCTGGAGCACCGCGCGTTGGATTGCGATGCTGGCGGTCAGCAGCCTGCTGCTGGCCACGACCGTCAGCATGGCGGTGGTAGGCTGGCTGCCGCGCCCGGCGGCACCGCAGATGCGGCTGGACCAGGCCATGCAGGTGCTGCGCGGCGAGCGCACGGCTGACAGCGTGGGACTGCGCCTGGATGAGCGCGCGCAGGCGCCGGAAGGCGCCGACCATGCGCGCCTGCAGCAGCTGGTGGCCGATGGCCTGCATCTTCCCGCCCAGCGGGTGCGGCTGGTCTGGGCAGGCAACAGCAAGCCGCCGGATATCCATGTCATCGCCGCGGGTGAGGAACAGGCCAGTGCCAGCGATACGGCCGCCTTGAAAGCCGCGCAGCAGGTGCTCGCCAGCCTGCCGTGGCCACCGTTCGAACTGGCCGTGCAGCAGGCCGATGGTCGCTGGCGGGTGGTCAGCAGTGCTTACAGCGATCTGGCTGCCTGGCGACGGCAGGTACTGCTGGCCTTGCTGGGCGGCATGGTGCTGCTTGCGCCGCTGGCTGCCTGGGCAGCAGTGCGTCTGGGCCGTCCGCTGCGCCGCCTGGCCGATGCCAGCGCCCATCTCGATCTGCATGCCCAGACGCCGCTGCCCGACGACGGTCCACGCGAAGTGCAAATGCTTGCCGTAGCCCTGGATGCGGGCCGTACCCGCCTGCGCGAACAGGCGCAGCAGATGACACGCATGTTGGCCGCGGTGGCGCACGATCTGCGCACGCCGCTCACCGGCCTGCGCCTGCGTGCCGACTTCGCGCCGCCCGCACAGGCCGCACGCATGGTGGCCGACATCGAACGCATGAACGCGATGATCGAGCAGGTACTGGATTACGCACGCGGCGAACTGCAGCCGCCACAGCTGCGGCCGATGGATCTGGCGCCGATGCTGGACGACTGCGTGCAGGCGGCGCGACTGCGTGGCATCGCGGTGGCCGCTGAACTGCCCGCCGCTCTGCATTGGCAGGCCGATGCGCTGTTGCTGCGCCGCGCGCTGGATAACCTGATCGACAATGCCGGTCGTTACGCGGGTGCGGTGGAGCTGCGGACCTCCCAGGGTAACGGACTGCTGCAGCTGGACATTCTGGATCGTGGCCCCGGCATTCCCGCCGAAGACCGCGAGCGCCTGCTGCAGCCTTTCCAGCGCAGTGAAACCTCGCGCAGCCGTGCCACCGGCGGCACCGGTCTCGGCCTCGCCGTGGCCGCCAATGCCGCACGCAGCCATGGTGGCACCTTGCAACTGCTGGAGCGCGAAGGCGGCGGCCTGATCGCCCGCCTGCAGCTGCCCAAGGCCCGGTAGATCCAGGCCATGCGTGGATGAGCCCCCACGCCACCCGGTAGCGCCGGGCCACGCCCGGCGGCTCTCCAGTCTTCCGCCAATGCCTGATTACCGCGGCCGCACCCGCTCTGCCGCGTGCGCACCCAGTTCCAGGCAGGCCATCATCAGGCCCTCCATCACGCGCGGGCCGACATCACGTTCTGGCCCCCCGTTCTGGCGGCTGCGCTCGGCGGCCAGCATCACCTCATGCAATACGCGCAGCCCTGCATGGGCGCAATCGGCATCGGCCAGTTGGATGCGTCGGCCGATCGGCAGGTTCGGTTCGGGCCAGGGAAGGCCATCGCTGCCGCAGCCTGCGCCGATACGCTGCAGGTTGGCGATGAAACCGTGGGGATCAGGGGCAGCGTCTTCGGTGTTGGCCGGGTCGTTGTGGCCGCTACCAGGGAAGGGGACGTGCTTTGCGTTCATGGCGTGTGCTCCGTACATAGAGGACGGCAGCGCCACCGGAATAGGTGGCGGACGGTACGTGGCGGCAAAGACCGGGAGATGCTGATACCGGCGGGCGCAAGCGCCCCCACGCACCGCCCGCCATGGAACGCGGACGGATTGCCAGCCGGCGCCGCACGAAGCGACGCCGGCCGGCAAACGCCTGCGCGCAGCACCAAGGGAATCCGCGACAGCCATGAAAACGCGGCGCAGTATTGCATACGCCAGAGGCCATGAAATCCGTTGTTTCACCCGCATTCTTCTGGCGTTGAACTTCGCGGGGAAGAAGTCCCGGATGCATCACGCAGCACAATGTCGATCGGTTCAATCGCGACAGCTTATTCGTAGATCGGGTAGCGGGCGGTCCCCGGGTGGAAACCCGGCAGGGTAGAAACGGCGGGGCGAAGAAGCTTGTAAGAAGCGCGTGCCACCGGGATCAACGTGGCACGGGCCCAGGGAGCAACGGGATCGACTGCACAGGAAGGACGGCCACACTGACGGATTTCCGTACTCAAACGAACAATCCAATCGTCAGCATTTTCCCTTCATGTACTCCTCGCGAGTTTCGCAGCGGCGCCGACAAATTTTCTGCTGTCTGCGCAGTCGTGCTCGACCATAGCGATCGACCCGTGTGCGCGCAACGTCTGCCTGGACTGAACTCGCAGGCAGGCGCGTTCTGCAGCTCAAGCCGTCCAGCAGCAGTGGCAATCACGCCACGGCACATGCGCCTGTCACCAATACGCGGTAAACATGACGACTGCCCATGTCCACCCGCAGGGAAGTCGATCATGCAGAGCAAGCTCCAGGTCACGCTGTACGGAACCCTTGGCGACAGCCCAGCTCTGCAGTTGCCCGGGCTGGACGGGCCGTCGGTGGCCATCCTGGAATCGACCCTGCGGCAGCTGGTGTCCGATCTCTACACCGCCCGCTCACTGCTCAACCCCGAGCAGCTCGATGAGGCGCAGAAGGAACTGGACCGCGTCGTGGAGCGCTGGGTGGACATCCACGAAGGCCTGCTGCTGGATGTGGAAGTGCACGGCAAGCGCTGAGGCGCGCCTCGCCTGAACCGCTCCCGCAGTTGCCGATGAAACATTTTGCACTGCGCAAAAGCTGTGCTATCAATACACCCCATGAACGCCGTCCACGCCAACTTTTATTGGTATTACTTTCCGAAGCCCACGGCGGAGGAAGGACTGCGCTCACCCTGAAGAAACCTTCAGACGCATTCCCGAAAGCCGCCAGCGAACCTGGCGGCTTTTTTCATGTCGCCACGCTGGGGACCCCCAACGTTCCGGAGAACCCCCGCAATGCCCCCGCACACCGACGACCTGCGTATCCGCACCATTGAACCGCTGACACCGCCCGCCCAGCTGCTGGCGATCCTGCCCTGCGACGATGAAGCCTCCGACACCGTCAGTGCCTCGCGCGCGGCCCTGCATGAGATCCTGCACGGCCGTGACGACCGCTTGGCCGTGGTGGTGGGCCCGTGCTCGATCCACGACCCGCACGCGGCCATCGAATACGCCCAGCGCCTGAAGCCCCTGCGCGATGCGCTGGCCGGCGAACTGGAGATCGTCATGCGCGTGTACTTCGAAAAGCCGCGCACCACGGTGGGCTGGAAGGGCCTGATCAACGACCCGGATCTGGATGGCAGCTTCAAGATCGACAAGGGCCTGCGCATCGCCCGCGGCCTGCTGCGCGACATCAACAAGCTGGGCCTGCCGGCCGGCGTCGAGTTCCTTGATGTGATCTCGCCGCAGTACATCGCCGATCTGGTCGCCTGGGGCGCCATTGGCGCGCGCACCACCGAAAGCCAGGTGCACCGCGAACTGGCGTCGGGCCTTTCCTGCCCGGTCGGCTTCAAGAACGGCACCGACGGCAACGTCAGGATCGCGGCCGATGCAGTGGGTGCGGCGTCCAACGCGCACCACTTCCTGTCGGTGACCAAGCAGGGCGGCACCGCCATCGTGTCGACCACCGGCAATCCGGATTGCCATGTGATCCTGCGTGGCGGCAAGCAACCGAACTACGACGCAGCCAGCGTCGGCGAGGCCTGCCAGGCACTGGCCAAGGCCAAGCTGCCGACGCGCCTGATGATCGATGCCAGCCACGCCAACAGCCTCAAGAACCCCGAAAACCAGCCGAAGGTGATCGAGGACATCGCCACCCAGCTGGAAGACGGCGAACAGCGCATCGTCGGGGTGATGGTGGAAAGCCATCTGGTCGGTGGCCGGCAGGAACTCGTCGAAGGCCAGCCGCTGGTCTACGGCCAGAGCATCACCGATGGCTGCATTGATTGGGACACCACCGTGCAGGTGCTGGAGCGCCTGGCCGCTGCCGTGCGCGCCCGCCGTGACGTAAAGGTGTCCGAAGCCGCCTGAGTGCGGCACGTGTGTGGATGGCGGCCAGCGCCTGCGGGGGTGCGGCCGCGATCAGGGTCGGTCGGAGTTGGAGGCTGACCCGTCCGCACCGGCGATGCGCCTGGCGCTGCGTAAGTGCGACAGCGCCAGGTACATCGCCGGGGGGGGGATACCGTTTTTTTGCAGGGTCGAGTCATACTTTACTGACGCAGTAGATCCACGCCATGCGTGTACAAGCTCGACGCTACGAACAGCGCATGGTCATCGGCAGCACCGGGCCACGCCCGGCGGACGCAGTCAATGCACTTCGTCGTGGTACACGAACTTGGGCATTTCCCAGCGGTAATGGATCGCCAGCAGGCGCAGCGCGAAGCCACCCCCCAGGCAGCACAGGATCGCCGTGGCATCGGCCACGCCCCAGCGCAGCAGCAGCAGATACACCGCGCCGGTCAGCAGCGAGATGATCGCGTACAGCTCCTTCTGGAAGATCAGCGGCACCTCGTTGCAGAGGATGTCGCGCAGCACGCCGCCGAAGGCACCGGTGAGCATGCCGGCGATCAGCACGATTGGCATCGCATGGCCTGCCTCGCGTGCGATCGAGCAGCCGATCAGGGTGAAGGCGATCAGGCCCAGGCCATCGAGCACCAGGAAGGTGCGGCGGAAATGGTGCATCCAGCGCGCCACCCAGGTGGCGATCAGCGCCGCGCACACGGTGAAGCCCAGGTACTCGGGGTGCTTTACCCAGCCCAGCGGGTAGTGGCCGAGCAGGATGTCGCGCAGCGAACCACCGCCGAGGGCGGTGACGCAGGCGATCATGACCACGCCGAACAGGTCCATGCGGCGGCGGCCGGCGGACAGCGCGCCGGTCATGGCTTCGGCGGAAATGGCAACGAGATAGATGATGGACAGCAGCATGGGACAGGCTCCGGGCGCGGTGGGGCCGGCCATGCGCGTATACCGCCACTGCCTGCGCAATGACGGGATGACGATGACCGGTGCCGCTCCCGCTGTCCTTTTGCCTGAGAGTTCAGCGGGATGAACCGCGTGCCCCTTCGGCGGATCGTGCCGGGCGAGCCCGGTGACCTCTCTCCAGCTCGGCGAGTCGAATGCATGGTTGGTGGGATTCCAGCCCACCGGCCTGAGCGATCATGGGAGCCTGCGCCTTCGGCGGGCGCCAGCGCGGCGCCTCTCTCCTGCATTCGGACGCCAGTATATCCGCTGCAGTGCAGCAAGCCATAATCCCCCCATGGCCCGTCCTTCCGCCCCGTGGTTCCTGTATCTGCTCGAATGCCGGGACGGCACCTATTACGCCGGCATCAGCACCGACGTGGCGGCTCGTTTCGCTGCCCACCTGGCCGGCAAGGGCGCCCGTTACACCCGGGCCCGGCCGCCGCTGCGCATCCTTGCCGTGCGCGAATACCCGGACCGCTCGGCCGCCTCCCGCGCCGAATGGCAGCTCAAGCAGCAGCCGCGCGAACGCAAGCTCGCCTGGCTGCAGGCCCCGGTCGAGGCCGTCCTGTAACGCCGAGCCCATGCTCGGCTGCAAGCGCGTCGCACGGTCCCTGCACCCGGAGCTGGCAACGCGCGCGGTGGTTGGCGATACGCCTGACGGGCGCCTGGGCCTTGGCCGATGAACCGGTAGATCCACGCCACGCGTGGATGCTTTCCATGTGCCCCGCGCAGGCATTCATCCACGCATGGCGTGGATCTACTGTGGCGGTGTTCGAGGGGCCATCACTTCGGCCGGCGATCTTCCTGGTCATCACCAAAAATGATGCGCGCGCTGCGCTGGTAGCTCCAGTACGCCACCGCCCAGTTCAGCAGCACCACCACGCGGTTGCGGAAGCCGATCAGGAAGAACACGTGCGCGGCCAGCCAGAACCACCAGGCCAGCACGCCTGACAGCTGCAGCCGGCCCAGGTGCACGATGGCGGCCATGCGGCCGATGGTGGCCAGGTTGCCGTAGTCGGCGTACTTGAACGCCCCCGGTGTCGGCTTGCCATGCAGGCGCGCGCGGATGACATCGGCCACGTACTTGCCCATCTGCTTGGCGGCGGGCGCCACGCCGGGCACCGGCTTGCCGTTGGCCTGGTTCACCGCGGCCAGGTCACCAGCCACGAACAGTTCGGGGTGCCCGGACAGGGTCAGGTCGGGCTGCACCTGCACGCGGCCGGCGCGGTCCAGCGGTACGTCCAGCGTGCGCGCCAGCGGCGAGGCGGCCACGCCGGCGGCCCAGACCACGGTGCGTGCGGGCACGAACTGTTCGCCCAGTTTGAAGCCGAGGCTGTCGATGTCGCTCACCGGGGTGCCGGTCAGTACTTCCACGCCCAGCTTTTCCAGCTGCCGGCGTGCCTTCAGCGAAAGCACCTCGGGAAACGAGGACAGCACGCGCGGGCCCGCCTCGACCAGGCGCACCTTGGCGCTGGCCGGATCGATGTGGCGGAACTCGTTGCGCAGGGTGTGGCGGGCGATCTCGGCCAGGGTGCCGGCCAGTTCGACGCCGGTGGGGCCGCCGCCGACCACCGCGAAGCTCAGCCATGCGGCCTTCTTCGCCGGGTCCGGTTCGGCCTCGGCGCGCTCGAACGCCAGCAGCAGCTTGCGGCGCAGGGCAATGGCATCGTCCAGGGTCTTCAGGCCCGGCGCATCGGCCGCCCACTGGTCGTTGCCGAAATAGGCGTGGGTGGCGCCGGTGGCCAGCAGCAGGCTGTCGTAGCCCAGGGTGCTGCCGTCGGCCAGCTGCACCTGGCGGGCGGCCTTGTCGATGGCGACGACCTCGCCCAGGCGCACTTCCACGTTGCGCTGGTGGCCGAGGATGTGGCGCAGCGGCGCGGCGATGTCGGGGGCGGACAGGCCAGCGGTGGCGACCTGGTACAGCAGGGGTTGGAACAGGTGGTGGTTGCGGCGGTCGAGCAGAGTGATCCTGATCTTTTCGCGGGCCAGGGCCCGGGTGGCCCAGAGGCCCGCAAAACCGCCGCCGATGATGACCAGGTGGGGGACTGGTTCGCGGCTCATCGACGTACTCCAGAGGGGGATGGATGTCGCCCTGCATCATCGCACGTCACATGGCTGCCAGTGGCCATGGGTGATACTCCGCTCAGCCTGCAGCCCACCGAGGAAACCATGTCCGAACCGGAAAAGCGTATCGCCCTGCTGATCGACGCCGACAATGCGCCGGCCTCGAAGATCGACGAAGTCCTGGCCGAAGTCGCCCGTTACGGCGTGGCCAACGTGCGCCGTGCCTACGGCAACTGGAAGAGCCCGCGACTGAAGGGCTGGGAATCGGTGCTGCACGAGTACGCCATCCGCCCGATCCAGCAGTTCGCCTACAGCAAGGGCAAGAACGCCTCGGACATGGCCATGGTCATCGATGCCATGGACCTGCTGTACGCGCGCAACCTGGATGGTTTCGCCATCGTCTCCAGCGATGCCGACTTCACCCCGATGGTGATGCGCCTGCTGACCGATGGCGTGAAGGTGTATGGCTTCGGCGAGAAGAAGACGCCCGAGCCCTTCGTCAACGCCTGCTCCAAGTTCACCTACCTGGAAGCCCTCGGCCAGACCCACGCCAGCGTGCCCGATGTCGAGGCCGAGGCCGGGCAGGCGCCCAGCGGGCAGGTTGCTGGCGAACAGGTGGCCAGTGATGAAGTGCGCCCGCGCAAGAACAGCGCGGAACTGCGCAATGACACGCGCCTGGTGAAGATGCTGCGGCGTGCGGTGTCGGCGGCCGAGGGCGAGGATGGCTGGTCACACCTGGGCCCGGTCGGCAGCCAGATCGGCAACCAGGCCTCGTTCGACCCGCGCAACTATGGCTACGGCAAGCTCAGCGACCTGCTGGCGGCCATTGGCCTGTTCGAGCTGAAGAAGGACGGCAAATCGTCCTACGTGCGCGCGCTGCCGAAGAAGAACCGGTAGTGCCGGCCGCGACTCAGATCACCCGCGCATCGGAACCCGCATGGCCGTCGGCAAACCCGGCGGCGAAATCCTCAACGCCGTTGAAGGCCAGCAGCAACAGCCCGGCGCACAGCAGCTGGTTGCGGCTGGAACGGCGGTAGCCCAGCACCAGCATCACCAGCCCTGCTGCCAGCAGAACGTAGTTCAACGCATCCCATGCAGTCACGTCGTCTCTCCCTGTGGATGGGCGTATCGTAGCGTTTCCGCGCCACCGTGGCGCACCGCTGCAGGCAGGGAATTCCGCAATGTTGAAGATCTGGGGCCGCCGCAATTCCAGCAACGTCCGCAAGGTGCTGTGGTGCGCCGAAGAAATCGGGCTGCCGTACGAATCCATCGAAGTGGGCGGCAGCCATGGCGGCACGCAGTCGGCCGAATACGTGGCGATGAATCCCAACAGCCTGGTGCCGGTGATCGAAGACCACGGCCTGCCGCTGTGGGAATCGAACACCATCGTCCGCTACCTGAGCGCGCGCTACTCGCTGGGCACGCTGTACGCCGAAGACGCGATGGAACGCGCGCAGGCCGAGAAGTGGATGGACTGGAGCACCTCGCGGATGGCCGCGCTGTACTCCGAACTGATCTGGGGCATCATGCGCACCGCGCCGGCCGACCGCGATGAAGCGCGCATCAACGCCGCCATCGTGCGTGCCGGTGATTACCTGAAGATGGCCGATGAGACCTTGGGCAGGCAGCCGTGGCTGTCGGGCGAGAAGTTCGCCATGGGCGACATTCCGCTGGGTTCGTTGATCTATGCCTGGTTCGAACTGCCGATCCAGCGTCCCGACCTGCCGAACGTGGCCGACTGGTATGCCCGCCTGCGCGAGCGCCCGGCCTACCAGCGCGGCGTGATGTCACCGCTGACCTGAGTGGTAGCGCCGGGCCATGCCCGGCGAACGTGGTGTGCGGAGGATCGCCGGGCATGGCCCGGCGCTGCCGACCGTCTGCCTCAATACAGATCCGTCGGATCCACATCCAGCGACCAGCGCACCTTGCGCGCCTCCGGCAGCGCGTACAGCTGGGGCACCAGCTGGGCCAGCACGCCATGCAGCGGTGGCCGCTGCAGCGCGGACAGCAGCAGCTGCGTGCGCTGGTAACCGGCGCGACGCGGCATCGGCGCCGGCATCGGCCCATAGGCCTCCACCACGTTCTGCTCGCCCAGCAGCTGCCGCGCCGCCAGCAGGAAGGCGTTGGCATGTTCCAGCTGCTGCGCTTCGGCACGCATCAGCGCCAGGTGTGCGAACGGCGGGAAGCCGGCGGCCTGGCGTTGGTTCAATTCGGCCTGCGCGAATGGGTGGTAGCCACCGCTCACCAGGGTTTCCAGCAACGGGTGCCCCGGGTGGTGGGTCTGCAGCCAGACTTCGCCGGGATCGCGCGCGCGACCGGCGCGGCCGGCCACCTGGATCAGCTGCTGGGCCAGCTTTTCACTGGCGCGGAAGTCGGCCGAGAACAGGCCTTCGTCGATGCCGACCACCACCACCAGGGTCAGCTTGGGCAGGTCGTGGCCCTTGGCCAGGATCTGCGTGCCGACCAGGATGCCGGGCTGGTCGCCCAGCTTCGCCAGCTGCTGTTCCAGCGCGTCGCGGCGCGAGGTGGTGCCGCGGTCGATGCGCACCACCGGATAATCGGCGAAGGCGCTGACCAGGTGTTCTTCCAGGCGCTCGGTGCCGATGCCCTGCGGCTGCAGCGCGAGGCTGCCACAGGCAGGGCAGGCCAGGGGCGCCGGCTGCCGCGCACCGCAGTGGTGGCACTGCAGGCGACGGCCGCCGCCATGCACGGTCATCGGCGCATCGCAGCGCTGGCATGGCGCGGTCCAGCCGCAGTCGTGGCACAGCAGCACCGGCGCGTAGCCACGGCGGTTCTTGAACACCAGCACCTGCTGGCCACGCTGCAGGTGTTCGCCGATACCGGCCAGCACGTCGGCGGAGAGGCCATCGTGCAGCGGCCGCTTGCGCACATCGAGGATGCGCACGCGTGGCGGCCGCGCCTCACCGGCGCGCTGCTTCAGGCGCAGGTGGGTGTAGCGGCCGGCATGGGCGTTGTGCAGGGTTTCCAGCGACGGCGTGGCGCTGCCAAGCAGCACCGGAATGCCCAGCGCCTTCGCGCGCACCAGGGCGAAATCGCGGGCGTGGTAGCGGATGCCGTCCTGCTGCTTGTAGCTGCCGTCGTGTTCCTCGTCGACGATCAGCAGGCCGGCCTGCGGCAGCGGGGTGAACACCGCCGAGCGGGTGCCGACGATCACCCGCGCTTCGCCGCGCGAGGCCGCGGCCCAGACGCGCGCGCGTTCGTTGTCGTTCAAGCCCGAATGCAGCGCATGCACCGCGATGCCGAGGCGGCCACGGAAGCGCGACAGGGTCTGCGGGGTCAGGCCGATTTCCGGCACCAGCACCAGCGCCTGTTTCCCCTGCGCCAGGCAGTGGATGATCGCCTGCAGGTAGACCTCGGTCTTGCCGCTGCCGGTCACCCCGTCCAGCAGGAAGGCATGGAAGCCGTCGGCTGCGGTGATCGCGTCTACGGCCTCGGCCTGTTCCGGGTTGAGAGTGGGGCCGGGCAGGGGCTGCGCATGCTGTGGTGCCACGCTCAGGGCCACGCGCTCGGCCAGCTCGCGCTTGGCCAGACTGCGTGCAGCGGTGCGCCAGTCCTCCATGCGCGCGCCCAGCACGTCTTCGTCGACCACGGCCTTGCCCAGCAGTTCGGCCAGTTGCCGCGGGCGGGTGCCGGCGCGCAGCTTTTCGCGCTGGGCCTGGCCGGCGGCGGTCAGCTGCCAGCCCCAGTGATGGGTGTCGGGCAGGGCCTCGCCATGCCGCAGCGGGCCGGGCAGGGCGGTGTTCACCACTTCGCCCAACGGTGAATGGGTGTAGCGGGCCAGCCACTGCAGGCTCTGCCACAGCTCGCCCTGCAGCAGCGGCTGCGGATCGCACCAGGCCAGCGCCTGGCGCAGGCCCTGGCCGTCGTCCACCTGGCCGTGGCCGGCCACCATGCCCACCAGCTCGCGATTGCCGAACGGCACTCTCAGGCGGCAGCCGACCGGCACGGCCGGAGCCGGACCTTCCGGGGGCAGGTAGTCGAACAGGCGGGGCAGCGGGACGGGCAGGGCGACCTGCAGGGTCGGGATGGGGTCGAGCATCGGGGCAGTGTAACGGGCAGGGCGGGAGCCGATGGCAGAGTCGATCGCGTCGCCCGCGCCTGCCGCGCAATCGTAAATGTCACCTAAATATCGGTGGCTGTTAGAGATTCAGTCTTATCCACATCTTCTGTGGATAACGTTGTGCGTTACCGCTCGACGGGCGCGTGTGAGGCCGATGGCGACGGCTTTACACCCGGGTTGGTCAAAAAATAGCCATGATTAAAAAGGCAACAAAATCAATGACTTGATCGTGAAACATTGCTGAAACAAGGTGAATCCGCAGCTTCACATCGGTTCGACCGGGGACCGCATTGATGCTGTGCACAACCTGCAGCACGAAGTGCCCGTGGGCGCAAGTCCTGCCGGTCGCCGATGGGCTGCCGCTATCATGCCCGCAGACCTTTGGAGTAACCGATGACGGCTGTGCCCGCCCCTGTTTCCTCGACCGCGGCCGGCGCGCTGTCGGCCTTCCTGCGTGGCGTCGAACGCCGCGCGCTGGTGGTTGCCGAGCTGCAGTGCGGTGACCCCGCCCGCGCCGAGCAGACCCTGGTCGCGGTGATGCGCGCTTTCTCCGCCGTGGCCAGCGACCTGCCGATGGCGCAGTGGCCGACCCGTTTCTGGACCCTGCTGGGCCAGCGCCAGGCGCTGCGCGAGCCGGCTGCCGGGCAGTGGCCGCCGTCGCTGGCTGCCCTGGGCGATATGCCGCCGCTGCCGCGCCTGGCCCTGCTGCTGCGGGTCGGTGGCAGCCTGGATGAAGGCATTGCCACCCGGGTGCTGGATATCGATGAAGACGGCTACCAGCAGCTGCTGGCCGCCGCCTGCCCGCGCGATGCCCACGGCCAGCCAGACGCCGCGGCGTGGCGCGGCCTGGCCGAGCAGGTGCAGCTGCGCATCCGCGATCTGCCGGCCAAGCGCCTGCAGCAGCTGCAGCAGCCCTCGGCACCGGCCACGAACAACCAGCCTCCTACCGCCAGCTGGCGCACGCCGGAGCGCGACGAGCGCAGCGCGCCCAAGCGCCGCCGCCCCAGCAGTGGTGCGCCACGCTGGCGTGGTCCGGTCATCCTGCTGGTGACGGTGGCGGTACTGCTCGCGGCCGCCCTGGGCTGGCGCTACTGGCAGCACCACGCGACGGCCAGCGATGCGCCGCTGCCGGAAGGCGTGGTCGCCGAGTCCGGCCCGGTCACCGTTGAATCCCTGCCGGCCAGCGAGGTGCAGCCGACCGCTGCCGCCGATGGCCACGCGGCCGAGGACGCCGCCATGCTGGGAGACCGCGACTATCCGCTGGCCGCCGACGCCGACCTGTATGCGTGGAGCGCTGCGGGCGGCCCGCTGCCGGTGGATGAATCCGAACCCAAGCCGACCCGCCCCGAGCCGGTCGGTGCCGCGCTGGAAACCGCTGCTGCCGATGAATAAATTCCTGCTTGCCAGCGTGCTGCTGGCCTTGCCGTTGTCGCTGGCCGCCGCGCCGCCCTCGCTGGAAGTACCGCTGCCGCCGCCAGCGCCCGGTGCAACGCCGGCGCCGGTGGCCGATACGGGTTCACCCGCCGCCTTCGCCCAGCTCAGCCCCGAGCAGCAGCGTCAGCGTCGTGCCGACTATGCGTCGTTGAAGGCGTTGCCGGAGGGCGAGCGCGAGCGCGTCCGCCAGGCGGCCGCCCGTTTTGCCGCGCTGCCGGCCGAACAGCAGCAGCGCCTGCGCGAGCGGTTCCAGGCCCAGGACCAGTCCTTCCGCGATGGCTGGCGGCTGGGGCCGCAGCTGGGCATGCAGTTCCCCAAGCTGCACGGCCTGTTCGGCCTGGTGCCGCCGGAGCAGCGCGAGGCAGCACTGGCCGCGCTGCGCCAGCTCAGCCCCGCGCAGTTGACGCAATTGACGCTGGTGGCCCAGCGCACCCCGCCGCAGGAACGCGATGCCGTGCGCAGCGCCTTCCTCGCCGTACCCGCCGCCGAACGCGACGCCTGGCTCAAGCACCAGGCAGGCGGCTGAAAAAAGGGGACGGAGGGGATTATGTCGCTTCAATCCCCTCCGTCCCCTTTTTAGCGGGCGGTCATGGGAATGGCGCGTCTGCGCGCGTAAGATGACCGGCCGCAACCCGGTGCCTGTGCCCTTCGCGCGCAACCGTAGTTGGCGTCCTGTACTTCCATGTCTACCGCAACCTCCACGCCGCGCTTCCGCAAGGAAGTGGGCGCGACCGGTCTGCTCGCCCTGCCGTTGGTGCTGGGCCATGTATCCACCGGTCTGATCTCCTTCGTCGACAACGTCATTGCCGGCCACCACGCCACCGCCACCCTGGCTGCGGTGACCATCGGTACGGCCCTGCTGTGGCTGCCGATGCTGATCCCGATCGGCACGCTCATCTCGCTTACCGCCTCGGTGTCCCAGCTGCACGGTGCCGGCCGCGAGCGCGAGATCGGCCCGCTGTTCCGCCAGGCGCTGTGGCTGGCGCTGGGCCTGGGCCTGATCATGTTCATCTTCCTCACGGTGGTGCCGCCGCTGCTGCCGGCCTTCGGCATCGCCCCGGACATCGTGCCGGGGGCGACGGCGTTCCTGCACGCTGTGCGCTGGGGTGGCCCGGCGCTGACCCTGTACTTCTGCATGCGCTACCTCAGCGAGGGCATGCACTGGACGCTGCCGACCATGCTGCTCGGCTTCGGTGGCCTGCTGGTGCTGGCGCCGATGGGCTACGTGCTGGCTAACGGCAAGCTCGGCTTTCCGGAAATGGGCGCCGAAGGCCTGGGCATCGCCTCGGCGGTGATGATGTGGCTGCAGGCCATCGCCTTCGCCACCTACCTGTGGTTCACCAGGCGCTTCGCCCACCTGCAGCTGTTCTCGCACTTCGAGGGCCCGCGCCCGGCGGCCATCTGGGACCTGCTGCGCACCGGCCTGCCGATCGGCATCACCGTGCTGATGGAGGGCGGCCTGTTCATCGTCACCGCGCTGCTGATCGGCCGCCTCGGCGCCAACGAAGCAGCCGCGCACCAGATCGCGATCAACGTGGCGCAGCTGTGCTTCATGATCCCGATGGGCGTGGCCGAGGCCACCACCGTGCGCGTGGGCCATGCGGTCGGCCGCGGCGATGGCTTCGGCGTGCGCCGCGCGGCGTGGGCCGGCTACGCGATCATCATGGGCACGCAGACGCTGTCGGCGGCGGTGCTGCTGTTCGGCCACGACGCCATCGTCGGCGTCTACACCAATGACCTCGCGGTGGCCGGCCTCGCCTCGACCCTGCTGCTGTACGCGGCCACGTTCCAGTTCCCCGATGGCATCCAGGTGCTGTCGGCCGGCGCGCTGCGCGGGCTGAAGGACACGCGCGTGCCGATGTTCATCGCCATGTTCGCGTACTGGGGCCTGGGCATGCCGCTCGGTGCCGGGCTCGGCCTGGGCCTTGGCATGGGCCCGCAGGGCATGTGGATCGGCCTGATCGTCGGCCTGACCGCCGCCGCCATCCTGATGGGCTGGCGCCTGCGTCGCAGCAGCCTGCGCATCGGTCAATCGGCCCTGGAATGATCGTCGTGCCCGTCACGCCAGACCGTGACGGGCGAACCCCTGACTTGTGTCCGATGCCGCCTCACACGGCACCGGCTATGCTGTTACCACGGCAAGAAGCCATCCGGAGCGCTCCATGAACCAACCCGTGCCCCCGCTGCCCCCGGCGCATCGCAATCCCATCGCCGGTTTCTTCATCGGGCTGTGGGACGTGATGAATTTCACCCGCAGGCTGATCCTCAACCTGGTGTTCTTCGGCCTGCTGCTGTTCGTGGTGGTGATGTTCATCGTCGCTGCGGGCATGGGTGCCGGCGCCAGCAGATCGCTGCAGGACCGCACCACGCTGGTCATCGCGCCGGAAGGCCGTCTGGTCGAGCAGTACAGCGCTGATCCGGTCAGCCGCGCGCTGGCCAAGGCGGTCGGCGACAACGGTGCAGAGGAAGTGCAGCTGCGCGACCTGCTGCGCGTGATCGAGTCGGCCAAGGCCGACAAGAAGATCGAACGCGTGGTGCTGGAGCTGGACAAGCTGCAGCCGTCCGGCTTCGCCTCGCTGCGTGAAGTGGCTGGTGCGCTGCAGGACCTGCGCGCCTCGGGCAAGCAGATCGTGGCCTTCAGCCAGAGCATGGGCCAGTCGCAGTACCTGCTGGCCGCGCAGGCCGACGAGGTTTACCTGGACCCGATGGGCTCGGTGGTGCTCGAGGGCCTGGGCCGTTACCGCCAGTACTTCCGCACCGGCCTGCAGGACAAGCTGGGCGTGGACGTGCACCTGTTCAAGGTGGGCGAGTACAAGTCCGCCGCCGAACCATACGTGCTGGATGCGGCCTCGCCGGCGTCCAAGGAAGCCGACCTGTTCTGGATGAACGACGTGTGGCAGCGCTACCTGGGTGACATCGCCAAGGCGCGCCGCCTGGATCCGGCACAGCTGGCTGCGGGCATCGACACCCTGCCCGAAGGCGTGGCGGCGGCTGGTGGTGACCTGGCCAAGTTCGCCCTGCAGCAGAAGCTGGTGACCGCGCTGAAGACCCGCGAGGAATTCGAGGATCTGATGATCGAGCGCGGCGTGGCCGACGAAGACGCCGACGGCGGCTTCCGCAACATCGATTTCGCCTCGTACATGGGTCAGCTCGACGCGCGCCGCAACCCGGTGGACAACCGTCCGCAGGTGGCCGTGGTGGTGGCCTCCGGCGAGATCAGCGGCGGCGACCTGCCGGCCGGCCGCATCGGTGGCGAGTCGACCTCGGCCCTGCTGCGCGCTGCGCGCGACGACGACCAGGTCAAGGCCGTGGTGCTGCGCGTGGATTCGCCGGGCGGTGAAGTGTTTGCCTCCGAGCAGATCCGCCGCGAAGTGGTGGCCCTGCAGGCCGCCGGCAAGCCGGTGGTGGTGTCGATGGGTGACCTGGCCGCCTCCGGTGGTTACTGGATCAGCATGAACGCCGATCGCATCTACGCCGATCCGTCGACCATCACCGGTTCGATCGGCATCTTCGGCATGATCCCCAACTTCAGCCGCGCGCTGGACAAGTTCGGCGTACACACCGACGGCGTGGGCACGACCCGCTTCGCCGGCGCCTTCGACGTCACCCGCCCGATGGACCCGGCCGTGGGCCAGGTCATCCAGTCGGTGATCAACAAGGGCTATGCCGACTTCACCGGTCGCGTCGCCGAAGCCCGCAAGAAGCCGGTCGAAGCCATCGACGAAGTGGCCCGTGGCCGCGTCTGGAGCGGTGCACAGGCCAAGGAACGCGGCCTGGTCGACGCCTTCGGCGGCATGAAGGACGCCGTGGCCGACGCCGCCAGCCGTGCCAAGCTGGGCAATGACGAGAAGTACCGCGTGCGCTACATCGAGAAACCTGCCACTCCGTTCGCGCAGTTCGTCAGTGGGTTCGCCGGCAGCCATGCCGGTGCCTGGATGCTGGCCGATTCGGGCGTGGCGCGGATGATGCTGGCGCGCACGATGCCGGAAGTGGATACCCAGCTGCGCTTCGTCGAGAACGCCGCGCGCGAGAAGGGCAACGGTGCACCGGTGAAGGCGCTGGCGTACTGCTTCTGCGGGTTCTGACCGGCATCTGCTGGTAATGAAAACGCCCGGCTTCGGCCGGGTGTTTTCATTGGTGGCGCCGGGCCATGCCCGGCGGATTCTGGAGACCGGCGGGCGACCTGGCCGCGCAGCAGGGTGAAGCGCGAGCCCGACAGCTTGGCGGCTGTCTCGGCGTCCCGCGCTGTGGCGGCCGCGCTTCGCGCTCGCCGGGCATGGCCCGGCGCTACCGCTCACGCGTCATTGCGTTGCTTCAGCCTCGGCCTTGCGCTCGCGCTCGGCACCAGCGTCCACGGTCTTCTGGACATCCTTGGCGCGGTCCAGCGGCCGGTTGATGGCCTTGGCCAGCGCCTGCGGCTCCGGCGGCTTCCCGGGGTTGGGCGGGGCCGGCTTCTGGCAACCGGCCAGCAGTGCGACCGACAGGCACACGGGAATCAGCAGACGCATCGTGGTGCTCCGGGGCGGGTGATGCGGCAGTGTCGCACTGTCGGCAACGCCCTGCTGTGACGCGTATCCTTGCGGCATCGAGACAGCGGGCGCGGCCCCGGAGAACATATGATCCAGCAACGGTGGCGCCTGGACGGGCAGACGGCCCTGATCACCGGTGCCAGCGCCGGCATCGGCCTGGCGATCGCGCACGAACTGGCCGGTTTCGGCGCCGACCTGATGATCGTCGGCCGCGATATCGACATGCTGGAAACCGCGCGCGACGAACTGCTGGACGTGCATCCGCAGATGCAGGTGCATGCGCTGGCCGCCGATGTCTCCGATGACGAAGATCGCCGGCAGATCCTGGACTGGGTGGAGGACCACAGCGATGGCCTGCACATCCTGGTCAACAATGCCGGCGGCAACGTCAGCAAGGCGGCGACCGAGTACTCCGAGGACGAGTGGCGCCAGATCTTCGAGACCAACCTGTTCTCGGCCTTCGAGCTGTCGCGCTACGCGCATCCGCTGCTGGCCCGGCACGCCTCCTCGTCCATCGTCAACGTCGGCAGCGTTTCGGGCTTCACCCATGTACGCAGCGGCGTGGTGTACGGCATGACCAAGGCGGCGATGCACCAGATGACCCGCAACCTGGCGGTGGAGTGGGCCGAGGATGGCATCCGGGTGAACGCGGTGGCGCCGTGGTACATCCGCACCCGGCGCACGTCCGGCCCGTTGTCCGATGCCGACTACTACGAAGAAGTGATCGCACGCACGCCGATGCGCCGCATTGGCGAGCCGGAAGAAGTGGCCGCAGCGGTGGGCTTCCTGTGCCTGCCCGCATCGAGCTACGTCACCGGCGAATGCATCGCGGTGGACGGCGGCTTCCTGCGCTACGGGTTCTGACCCCCTCGCTGGGCATGGCCCGGCGCTACCGGTGATGGCGCGACATCGGGTGGGTAGCGCCCGGCCATGCCCGGCGGACAATCAATCCGGCACCCGGCAATCACTCGCGGCCAGCACCGCCTGCAGGCGCTCGCGTTCGGCGCGGGCGGCGTCGCGGTTTTCCTCCGAGGCAAAGCGCTCGCGACCGCGGGCATTGCGGAAGCGCTGCTGCCAGCTGCCACAGCGCTGCGCCTCGGCCACTTCGCTGCAACGGTCGCTGACCACCTCGCAGCTGGCCGCATTGACCGGCGTGGCACCGCCCAAGCCGCTGACGTTCATCAGCTCGCAGCGGCCCGGCGCGGCTTCGTATTCGTGCAGGTACTGGCCGCCCTGTGAATCCTGGCACTGGAAGATCGGCGGCAGTGGCGGCTTGGGCGGCGCGTTCTCATCGACCGCGGCATCCCCTGGGCGGGGCAGCAGGGCGCTGTCGAGGATGGCATCGCCGCCATCGCGCTCGACCATGTAGGCCTCGCTGATGATGCGTTCCTGGCCCGCGCGCGGCGGTGTGGGAGCGACGGGCGCTTCCGTTGCGGGCGCTGCAGGCGCGGGGTCGACGGCGACCGGCGCCGGCGTGGGAGCGGCCGCAGGGGCCGCAGCCGGCGTCGACGACGCGGAGCCGGGCAGCTTCACGATCTCCTGCTTCATGCCGGCCGAACAGGGCATGCGCTGCACGGTGGGAACATCGCTGCTGCCGGTGCAGCGGTAGATCACCATCTCCTCGGCCGCGGCAGTGCCGGGCAGCAGGCACAGCGCCAGCCAGATCAGTTTCTTCATGCCAGCAGCCTACAGCAGCGGCCACCGCCTGATGGATGCCAACCTTGGTTGGCGCTGGTAGACAGCGGTGCCCACCAAGGTGGGCATCTACCAAAGCAAATGCGCTCAGCCGCCGCTGCAGTCCTGCGACAGGCGTGCGTCGATGCCGCGCTGCTCGTTGCTGATCGCGGTGCGTTCGCTCTGCAGCGCGCTGTTGTAGCGGCGGTCCAGCTCCCAGCGACGGTCGCGCAGGCGCGAGCAGACTTCGCGCGGCGGCAGCAGGCTGCAGGCGTCGCGCACCAGAACGTTGCCGCCGGGCACGTTGACCCCGTAGCCGAGCGGGGGCCGGTGCACCGGGATGCCGCCGGCCCCCGGAGGAGGCCCGATGCCGATGGCGCCGCCTCCCGTGCCCGGTCCTGGCGGACGCGGGCGCGGCCCACCGCGGGGGCCCGGTCCGTACCAGACCGTGGTCCATACCGGCACCCAGCGCGGATTCCCCTCGTTGTTGTCGCTGGTATAGCGGCTGCCGTCGTCGCGCACGCACTCGTACATCGGCTGCGGCGGTTGGATGTAGACGTGGCGGACCTCGCGCACGCCCATGTCCGGCGTCGCTGCGGGCGTCGGCAGCGGGGTATCGGTGCTGACCGCATGCGGCGGCGGGTCGCGCGGGCGCTGCAGGTCGCGAACTTCCTGGCGGCCGCTGCTGCAGGGCTTGTCCTGCAGCGCAACGGCGCCGTTGCTGCCGACGCAGCGGTAGACCCGCACGTCATCGGCAGCGAAGGCCACCACGGGCATCGACAGAGCCAGGCAGAGGGCAGGGCGCAGCAGGTTCATGGCTGCAGCCTGCGCGAATTGCCGCGGCACTGCAATCGGCGCATCAGGAGCGCAGGATGCTGCCGCTGAGCGCGTCGCGGATGGGCGTCGGCTGGGCCAGGCCGCCGGTCTGGCCATCCAGGATGCCGTCGAGCAGCCGCAGCAGTCGCGGGTCCAGTTCTTCGCGGCTGCGCGCCGGCGGTTCACCGGCCAGGTTGGCGCTGGTGGACACCAGCGGACCGCCCCAGGCGCGGCACAGCGCCGCCACCAGCGGGTGGGCGCTGATGCGCACGGCGATGCCGCTGTGTTCACCGGTCACCCACGGGCGCGCACGGGGGCCGGCCGGCAGGATCCAGGTGTTGGCGCCGGGCCAGCTGGCCAGCACCGCGCGCTGGCGGGCGTCGGGCAGGGCCTCCAAGCGCACCCAGCCTTCCAGCTGGGGCAGATCGGCGGCGACCAGGATCATGCCCTTCTCGACCGGGCGCTGCTTCAGGCGCAGGACCATGTGCACCGCCGCCTCATGGGCAGGGTCGCAGCCCAGGCCCCAGACAGCTTCGGTCGGGTAGGCGATCACGCCCCCCGCGCGCAGCGTGGCCACAGCAGTATCGAGGGTGAGTTCTTTCATGGGGACGGCCGGCCCGACGTGGGGCTTCATTATCCCCCCGCGGCGTGCAGAACGGGTGGTGGGCACCGGTTATGGGGCGGACCGTTGGTCCGCACATCCGGGCAGATCATCCACGCATGGCGTGGCAGATCATCCACGCATGGCGTGGGTCTACTTCTTGGCTGCGGCCTTCTTGGCGGCCTTCTTCACTGCTTTTTTCGCCGCCTTCTTCGCGGGCGCCTTCTTCGCAGCCGCCTTCTTCGGCGCGGCTTCCTTCTTCACCGCCGCCTTCTTGGCCGGGGCCTTCTTCGCGGCGGCCTTCTTGGCGCCAAAGCCCTTGCGCACCGGCTTGCCGGTTTCTTCCATCAGCTGCTGCACTTCAGCCAGGGTCAGCGAGGCCGGCTCGCGATCCTTTGGGATCTTGCCATTCATCTTGCCGTCGCTGATGTATGGGCCGAAGCGGCCGTTCAGCACCTGGATGTCGCTGCCCTCGAACTCCTTGATGATCCGGTTGCGCGCGATCTCTTCCTTCTCTTCGATCAGGAACACGGCGCGGGCCAGGTCGATGGTGTACGGGTCGTCTTCCTTCTTCAGCGAGGCGTAGGTGCTGCCGCGCTTGGCGAACGGGCCGAAACGACCGATGCCGACGCTGACGTCCTCATCCTTGTCCTGGCCCAGTGCGCGCGGCATCAGGAACAGTTCCAGCGCGTCTTCGAGGGAGATGGTGTGCATCGACTGGCCGGGGCGCAGCGAAGCGAACTTCGGCTTCTCCTCGGCGTCCTCGGCGGTGCTGCCGATGGCCGCATACGGCCCGAAACGGCCCAGGCGCACGCTGACCGGCTTGCCGGTCTTCGGGTCGGTACCCAGTTCGCGGGCACCGCTGGCCTCGGCGCGGTCGACCGATTCCTTCTTGTCTTCCACCAGCTCCTTGAACGGTTCCCAGAAGCGGGCCATCAGCGGAATCCACTCTTCCTCGCCGCGCGAGACGGCATCGAGCTCGTCTTCCAGCTTGGCGGTGAAGTCGTAGTCCACGTACTGGGTGAAGTGGCTGGACAGGAACTTGGACACCGCGCGGCCGACGTCGGACGGGCGGAAGCTGCGGCCTTCCATTTCCACGTACTTGCGGAACAGCAGGGTCTGGATGATCGAGGCGTAGGTCGAGGGACGGCCGATACCGTACTCTTCCAGCGCCTTCACCAGCGCCGCTTCGGTGAAGCGCGGCGGCGGCTGGGTGAAATGCTGGTCGGCCTGGATGCGTTCCAGCGGGACGCGGTCGCCCGGCTTCATCGCCGGCAGCTTGCGGCCTTCGTCCTCGTCCTCTGCGCTCTTGTTGTCCTTGCCTTCCTCGTACACGGCCAGGAAGCCGGGCACCACCACGGTGGTGCCGCTGGCACGGAACACGTGTTCGCTGCCGGCCGACAGGTCGACGCTGACGGTGTTGAGCGTGGCCGGGATCATCTGGCAGGCGACGGCGCGCTTCCAGATCAGCTCGTACAGGCGGCGCTCGTCGTCGGTGAGGAAGCGCGACACCTGGGCCGGGGTCCGCAGGGCCGAGGTCGGGCGCACGGCTTCGTGGGCTTCCTGGGCGTTCTTGGACTTGGTCTGGTAGGTGTTGGGCTGGTCCGGCAGCGAGGCGATGCCGTAATCACGGGCGATCACGTCGCGGATCTCGGCCAGCGCGTCCTGCGACAGGTTCACCGAGTCGGTACGCATGTACGAGATCAGGCCGACGGTGCCTTCGTCGCCGATGTTCACGCCCTCATACAGCTTCTGCGCCACCTGCATGGTCTTGCGGGTGGTGAAGCCGAGCTTGCGCGAGGCTTCCTGCTGCAGGGTGGAGGTGGTGAACGGCGGCGCCGGGCGGCGCTTGCGCTCCTTGCTGGCCACGTCGGTGACGTGCAGCGAGCCCTGCGCGGCCTGCTGGATGCGCAGACGGGCGGCCTCGGCGGTGTCGCCGTCGGTGACGGTGAACTGCTCGAACTTCTGCCCGTCCAGCTTGATCAGCTTGGCGTTGAAATGCTGGCTGGGGTGCGCGCACTCGGCAGCGATGGACCAGTATTCGCGGGCGATGAAGGCTTCGATCTCTTCCTCGCGCTCGACGATCATGCGCAGCGCCGGGCTCTGCACGCGGCCGGCGGACAGGCCGCGCTGCACCTTGCGCCACAGCACCGGCGACAGGTTGAAGCCAACCAGGTAGTCCAGCGCGCGGCGCGCCTGCTGGGCGTCCACCAGGTCGCTGGCGATGGCGCGCGGCTGGTTGATGGCTTCCTTGATGGCGCGCGGAGTGATCTCGGTGAAGACCACGCGCTGCATCGGCTTGTCCTTGACCAGCCCACGCTCTTTCAGGATCTCGGCGATGTGCCAGCTGATCGCTTCACCCTCGCGATCCGGGTCGGTCGCCAGCAGGATGTCGTCGGCGCCCTTGGCGGCCTTGGCGATGGCATCGACGTGCTTCTCGTTCTTGTCGATGACGTCGTAATGCATGGCGAACCCGTTGTCCGGGTCGACCGCGCCTTCCTTCGGGATCAGGTCGCGCACATGCCCATACGAGGCCAGGACGGTGTAGTCCTTGCCGAGGTATTTGTTGATCGTCTTGGCCTTGGCCGGCGATTCGACGATGAGCAGGTGCTTGGGCATGTAGGGAAAGGTCTGTGGGCGGACCGGGGGAAGGGGCCGCTAGGGTGGAGCAAACGGCCGCATTAGTGAAGCGGCCACGGGCAAATCGATAAACTGAACGCCCGGTAGTGTGCCGGGCGTTCAGGTTTCCTTATTAGAGGAATCACGCCCGGACGGCCCCTGTCAAGGGGCGGAGCGTGATGACGGCCGCCTGCCGGCGCCGTCGGCCAGGCTCAGCTGGCCATGTTGGCGATCACGCCCACTGCGACGACGGCGAGGATCAGGCCGCCGAGGACCAGCAGGCCGCCGATGACCAGCATCACCACGGTGACCGTGCCCAGCTCGCGCCGCTGCAGGTGCGGCTGGTCGGTGAAGGCCCAGCGGTCGACCACGACGGTGTCGCAGACCATGTCATGCAGGGCCTGCTTGCGGTCGGTGAACGCCGCCATCAGGTAGCCGATGCACAGGATGATGCTGCTCAGGATCGTGGCGAAGTAGCGGCCGATGCTGCGCCCCAGGGTCAGGCGCTCACCGTTGCCGCGCACGACCTTGATGCCGATGGCCATCTTGCCGGGCGTGGCGCCGCCAGCGGACGCATGGAACCAGCCGTAGTAGGCCAGCGAAATGAACAGGCCGGCCAGGCCGCTGACCAGCTGCGCGACCAGCCCCGTGGCCGTGTCGCCACCGCCTGCCGCGCCCATGCCGACGCCGATGCCGACACCGAGGACCATGCCGATGATCCAGCTGGGGATCAGCAGGATGAAGTAGTCGATCAGATAGGCGGCGAACCGCTTCCAGAAGCCCGCATAGACGACCTCGCCGCCCTGGACAGGCTGGGCGTAGTCGCCGCCGGCCGCGCCCGGGGCGCTGTAGGGTGAGCTGCTCAGTGCGCCCGTGCCCGGCAGGGCGGCAGTGCCGTTGTCGATGGCGGCATAGTCGCCGCGCAGGTCGAAGCCGCCTGCGGCGGTGCTGTCGCTGGCCTCGGCCAGGGTCTGCAGGCCCAGCTCGTCCACGACCTGGCGCAGGGCGGCCCACTGGCCCATCCCCTCGCGCCACACCAGTGTGTCTAGGGTCAGCTGCCCGCGCTGGAAGCGCTGGCGGATCTCGGTGACCGGGAACGGTCCCTGGCGTTGCTGTCCTTCGGCGAAATACCACTCAGTCATTGCGTTCCCCTGTTGGGTCATCCTTGGATTTCAGGCTGCCTGCACGGCCAGCGGCTCAGCCGCGGCACTGCACGGGCAGGTATTTGTTGTCGCTTTCGCCGGTGCATTCCCAGCGGCCGCTGTCGCGGTCGTATTCCTGCCACAGCAGGTCGCCGTCGATCGCCTTGCCGGGGACGGCCAGGGTGGCTTCGATACCGCAATGGCCATTGTTGAAGCGGCCGATGTGCACGGCTGACAGCCCCTGGCTGGCGAAGCTGCCCGCTTCGGGGAAGCCGGCGTCGTTGGCGCCCGGGCAGCGGCCCTGGTCATCGGCGAAGCGCTGGACCTGTTCCTTCAGCGGCTGCAGAGCGGTAATCGCACCGGCGACCTTGGATTTGATCACGTAGTCGTTGTAGGCGGGCAGGGCGATCGCGGCCAGGATGGCCAGGATCGGTACCAGGACCAGCAGGGCGACGCCGCCGATGATGGCGGTCAGCGCGCAGCCGGACAGGCCCTTCTTCGGCGGCGGCAACGCGGTGCTGGCGCTGGCGTGGTAAGGCGCTTCCGGCGGCAGGATGGGCGGTTGTGGGGCCACCGGCGGTGGCGGCGCGCTGGCCGGCGCATCGACGGCCGGCACGATCAGCCCCAGTTCGTCGACCACGCTGCGCAGGGGCTGCCATTGCGGCAGCCCGTCGCGCCAGACCAGAGTGTCCAGGGTGATTTCGTTGCTGCGGAAAAGCTCGATCAACTGCTCCGCCGGCAACGGGCCTTGCTGGCGGTTGCCTTGGGCGTGAAACCACTCACTCACGGGGACGCTCCTGAACGCGCTTGGTCCCCAAGTGTACGGTCAGTGAAGGGGTTCTGGCTCGTCCATGAACATCTGCGTTTCCATCCAGGCATACGCCGCCTCGGCGCCGGGCTGGTTGAACAGGACCATCAGCACGACCCACTTCAGGTCGTCCAGGTCCAGTTCGTCCTGGTCCAGGGCCATGGCACGGTCCAGCACCAGCTCGCGCTGGTCGGCATCGAGGATGCCGTGCTGTTCCAGATACAGCAGGAAACCGCGGCATTCCACGTCCAGCTTGTCCAGCTCGGGGCCGTGGAAAATGCGCACGGGGCCGTCGACCCGGGCCTGCGCCACGCTCGGCCTCTGGGCAGCCAGCGCATCGAGCCAGTCGAAGGCCTTGTTGATCTCGGTAGGGCTGAAACCGGCCTGGATCAGGCCATTCTGCAGCGAGTCGCGGTCACGGATCAGGTCCGCATCTTCGCTGAAATAGTGTTCAAACAGGTACAACAGTACGTCAAGAATGCTCTCTTTCATTGCCCCTCGGCCTGCGTCGCGCGACGCTGTGGAGGTGAAGAAACTAGGGAGTTCGACAGTAGCGGCCGTGTACGCACACCACGATTCCCGCCAGTTCCATGGCCAGCAGCATGGAGGACACCTCAGGCGCCGTCAATCCACAACGCGCGATCAATGAATCCATACCGCTTGGGTTGTGGTCCAGTGCCCGCCACAAGCTCTGGTAGTCAGGGTCGTTCGCCCACCGGTCCGGCAGGTCTGCCGGCGATGCCTGTTCAGTGGGGGTGGCAAGGCGGCTTTGCAAGCCGGGCAGTTGCTGGCGCAGGGCAGGGGCCAGCAGCTCCAGCACATCTTCGGGCCGTTCGACCAGGGCCACGCCCTCGCGGATCAGCCGATGGCAGCCGGCTGCGCGCGGGTTCAGCACCGAACCGGGCACCGCGCCGACCTCGCGCCCGGCCTCGGCGGCCAGGCGGGCGGTGATCAGCGCGCCGGAGCGCTGGGCCGCCTCGATGACCACCGTGGCCAAGGCCAGGCCAGCCACCAGCCGGTTGCGCGCCGGGAACTGCCCCGCCCGCGCCGGGGTGCCCGGCGGGTACTCGCTCAGCACGACGCCTTCGGCGGCGATGCGGGCCTGCAGGCGGGTATTGCCGGGCGGATAGGCCTGGTCCGGGCCGGTGCCGATGACCGCCACCGTGCGCCCGCCCGCATCCAGTGCGGCGGCATGGGCGGCGGCATCGATGCCGGCGGCCAGCCCGCTGGTCACCGCCAGGCCGGCCTCGACGAAGCATGCGGCGAAGCGTGCCGCCAGCGCCCGCCCGGTGGGGGTCGGCGAGCGGCTGCCGACCACCGCCACCGCCGGGTGCCAGGCCAGGCTGGCGTCGCCGGCCACGAACAATGCCAGCGGCGGCTGCGGGATGTCCTGCAGCAACGGCGGAAAGGCTGGATCGCAGCAGCCCAGCAGCTGCTGGCCGGGGTGCCGCAGCCAGCGCAGGGTGGCGGCCAGTGCCGCAGGATCGGGCTGCTGCAGGGCGGCGCATTGTTCAACGGAACAGCCGTGCGCGCGCCAGCCGGCCACACCCATGGCGAGCGCGGCGGAGGCGTCGCCGCTGGCCAGCAGCAGGGCGCGGCGGGGCGCCAGCGGTCCGCCGGCCAGGACCAGGCGGGCGAGGGTATCGAGGGCAGGGTCGGGGCGGGGCATCGCCCGACTATCGGCTACAGACGACGAAGGCGCCCTAAGGCGCCTTCGCGTTCTGCTGTCAGGGGAACCCGCAGGGAGGCTGCCGGCCGGGTAGAGTCGACCGTTGGTCGACCATCGCGCGCAGCGCGGGATTTTCGCGGCCGGCCATAGACGACGAAGGCGCCCTCGGGCGCCTTCGCGTGGTGCTTTCAGACAGGTGCGCTTACTTCGCGTCCGGGTGCTGGGCGCTGTAACCCACGTTCACCGGCTTCACGCCCTGCATCACCAGCGCGTAGCTGACGTTGTCGAAGGTGCGGAACACCATCGCGTGGGCGGCGTATTCGTCCGGCAGGCTGACCCGGCCCGCACCGGTGGACGGCGAATCGTCCATGCGCGAGGAGTTCGGGTACTTCATGCGGTGGGCGACGTGGCTGCCCTGGCGCCACAGCGAGAACACCGTGCCGTTGTCCACGCCCTGGCTGCGGCCGGCGGAGATGGCGATGACGTCGCGCGGGCCGCCGGCATTGAACATGTCGGCCACGGCCAGCACGCGCACGTCCAGGCCTTCCAGGCTGGCGGCGGGCACATGCGGGAAGAACTGCAGGTCGTACGGCTGCGCTTCCACGGGCACCAGGCGGTCACCGGCGCGCACTTCGCGGCCGTTGCTGTTGGCGTCCAGCATCAGGGTGGAGACTTCGGTCTTGCCGCCGGCCACCTGGGTGATGGTGCCGAGGCCGACCTGGGCCAGTTCATAGCCCAGCACGCCGCGGCGGTGGTTGGGCGCGTTGTAGGCCTTCCACAGGTTGCCGCTGCCCGGGGTGACGTCGCCGTTGGCGGTCAGGTCCTCGGTGGGCTTGGGCTGGCCGTAGCGCACGGTTGGGCGGACCACGGCCCAGCGCTGGCCGACCTGGGCATCGGCCAGGCGGACATACGCAGTCTGGCCGCCGGTGGCGCGCAGGCGGTTGTCTTCCAGGCCGGCCACATAGGGCAGCTGGTCGATGCTGTCGACCACGCTCAGCTGCTTCAGGAAGGGTTCGACCTCCGAGAGCGGCACGCCGGTCACCGGGGCTTCCGTGCGCGGGCCGGGCTGGGCCGTCACGCGGTCCAGATAGGCCAGGCTGAGCACGTCACCCGGGTAGATGAGATGTGGGTTGGCGATCTGCGGGTTGGCCTGCCAGATCTCCGGCCACAGCCAGGGCTTCTGCAGAAAACGGCCTGCAATGTCCCACAGCGTGTCCCCTTTGCGGACCACGTAGGTGTCCGGGTGCCCGCCATTCACTTCAACGGCGGTAGCATAGGCAGCCACGGTCAGCATCGCCGCAGCGACGACCGTACGAAAACGAAGCAACATAGGTGCGGAGCCCTGATTCCCCAACAGGTTCGCGCACTATAGTCCAGAAACCGGGGCGCAAGGCAAGCGTTGCAGATAGAATCTGCGACGTATGCCGGCGTATCCCCGGCCCCAACCCGGAAACAGCCATGGCCCTGCTCCCCATTCTTGAGTTCCCCGATCCGCGCCTGCGTACAAAGGCTGCGTTGATCGACGCCGCCGAGGTGACCACCCCGGCCTTCCAGACCCTGCTCGACGACATGTTCCAGACCATGTACGACGCTCCCGGCATCGGCCTGGCCGCCAGCCAGGTGGACGTGCACAAGCGCTTCATGGTCATCGACGTGAGCGAAGAGAAGAACGAGCCGCGGGTGTTCATCAACCCGGAGATCGTCGCCAAGGACGGGGGCCAGGTGTACCAGGAAGGCTGCCTGTCGGTGCCCGGCATCTTCGCTGACGTGACCCGCGCCGACTTCATCACGGTGAAGTTCCTGGACCGCCAGGGGCAGCCGCAGGAGCTCACCACCGACGGCCTGCTGGCGGTGTGCGTGCAGCACGAGATGGACCACCTGGACGGCAAGCTGTTCATCGATTACCTGTCGCCGCTGAAGCGCGAAATGGTCCGCAAGAAGCTGGCCAAGCAGCGCAAGCACGTGGCCTGACCGCCATCGCGGGCCGCCCTTTGCGGTGGCCCCTGCCTGCGCGTCCCGCGCGGGCTGCACGGCGCCGGCCGACGGCGCCGTCGTTCTTTCTGCACGTATCCATCCTGCAAGTGGGGTAGCCATGAGGATTGTCTTTGCCGGTACGCCGGAATTCGCGGTGTCGTCGCTGCGCGCGGCCGCGCGCCATCATGAGGTCGTGGCCGTCTACACCCAGCCGGACCGCCCGGCCGGCCGTGGCCGTGGCCTGGCACCCTCGCCGGTCAAGCTCGAAGCGGTTGCCCGTGGCATCCCGGTCTACCAGCCGGAAACCCTGAAGGACCCGGCCGCCCAGCAGCAGCTGCGCGATCTGCAGCCGGATCTGATGGTGGTGGTGGCCTATGGCCTGATCCTGCCCAGGGCGGTGCTGACCATCCCGACCCACGGCTGCTGGAACGTGCACGCCTCGCTGCTGCCGCGCTGGCGCGGCGCCGCGCCGATCCAGCGCGCGATCCAGGCCGGCGATGCCACCACCGGCGTGTGCCTGATGCAGATGGAAGCGGGTCTGGATACCGGCCCGGTGCTGCTGCACCAGGAACTGGCCATTGCCGACACCGCCACCGGCGGCGACCTGCATGACGCGCTGGCCGCGCTGGGCGCGCAGGTGCTGTCCGATGGCCTGGGCCTGCTGCGCGCGGGCATCAAGCCGATCGCGCGGCCGCAGCCGGAACAGGGCGTGACCTACGCGCACAAGCTGGACAAGGCCGAAGCCAGGCTGGACTGGGCACAGGACGCGCAGGTACTGGCGCGCACCGTGCGTGCGTTCAACCCGTGGCCGATCGCCGAGGCACAACTGGCCGGCGAGCGCGTGCGCATCCATGGCGCGGTGGCGCTGGACCTCGCCCACGGCCAGGCCCCGGGCACGGTGCTGGCTGCCGGCCGCGAAGGCATCGACATTGCCTGCGGGCAGGGCGCGCTGCGCCTGCGCGTCCTGCAGCGCGAGGGCGGCAAGGCGATTACCGCCGCCGACTACCTCAATGCGCGTCGCGACCTGCGCGTGGGAGCGTAAACCGGTGTCGAAGCAGAACGATTTCTCCATTGCCAAGGCCGCGCCGGGCGCCGCCACCCGCATGCTGGCCGCACGCGTGCTGGCCCAGGTGTTCACCCGTGGCCGTTCGCTGAAGGCCGAACTGGCCTGGGCCTTGCCCAAGCTGGCCGATACCCGCGACCGCGCGCTGCTGGAGGCCCTGTGCTTCGCCGTGCTGCGCCGTCGCAGCACCTATGACGCCGCGCTGCAGGCCTGGATGCAGAAGCCGCTGTCGGCGCGTGATGCCGACCTGCGCACCCTGCTGATGGTCGGTTTCGCCCAGCTGGACGTGCTGGAACTGCCCGCGCATGCGGCGTTGTCGGCCACCGTCGACGCGGCGCGCGCGCTGGGTCGCGAGCGCCAGGCCGGCCTGGTCAACGCCATCCTGCGCCGTGCGCAGCGCGAGGGTTTCCCTGAACAACCCGCGCGCGACGCGTTCCCCGCCTGGCTGGCCGAGGCGGTCGAGCGCGACTGGCCGCAGCAGGCCGAGGCGATCTTCAGCGCCAGCCTGCAGCCGGCACCGCTGTGGCTGCGCGCCAACCGCCAGCTCGGCGGCCGCGACAAGGCGCTGGCCGCGCTGGCAGAGGCTGGCATCGCCGCCGAGCCCAGCCCGCTCAGCGCCGATGCGCTGCGCCTGGCCGAGCCCAGCCCGGTCAACCAGCTGCCGGGCTTTGCCGACGGCGCGTTGTCGGTGCAGGACCTGTCGGCACAGTGTGCGGCCGATGCCCTGGCGCCGCCGGCCGGCGCACGGGTGCTTGACGCCTGCGCCGCCCCCGGTGGCAAGTCGGCGCACCTGCTGGAACGCGACCCGAGCCTGCGCCTGCTGGCGCTGGACATCGATGCGCGGCGCCTGGCCCGGGCCAAGGACACCTATGCCCGCACCGGCGTGGGCGAACACGTGCAGACCCAGGTGGCCGACGCCAGCGATGCCGCGGCCTGGTGGGACGGCACCCCGTTCGACGCCATCCTGCTGGATGCCCCGTGCTCGGCCACCGGCGTCATCCGCCGCCAGCCCGACGTGATGTTCCACCGCCGTGCCGAGGACATCGAGGCGCTGGTGGGGGTGCAGGCGCGCCTGCTGGAAGCCTGCTGGGCGATGCTGCGCCCCGGCGGCGTGCTGCTGTACGCGACCTGTTCGATTCTGCGTGCCGAGAACGTCGACCAGGTGCGGGCCTTCCTGAAGTGGCATCCGGACGCCCAAGCGGCGCCGCTGGGTGACGCTTTCGGCCTGGACTGCGAGGGCATCGCACGCCAGCGCCTGCCCGGTGAAGACGATGCTGACGGTTTTTTCTACGCGCGTCTGCTAAAAACAGCCTGACCCCGTCGCTGTCCGAGTTCCCATGCTGAAGACCCGCGCGTCACGCGAGACGTGGTTGTTCGTGGTGATGGCCTTGCTGGTGCTCGGGGCGGGGCTCGGACTGCGCGACCCTTGGCCCTCGGACGAGCCGCGTTTCGCCCTGGTTGCCAAGCAGATGGTGGACAGCGGCCAGTGGCTGTTCCCGCATCGGGGGCTGGAGCTGTATTCGGACAAGCCGCCCATGCTGATGTGGTGGCAGGCCACCCTGTACAGCGTGATCGGCAACTGGCGGGTGGCTTTTTTGCTGCCCTCGCTGATCGCCGCGCTGGGCACGCTCTGGTGCGTTGTCGACCTGGGCCGGCGGCTGTGGACGCGCCGGGTCGGCCTGTATGCCGGCTGGGCGCTGCTGTTCGCGCTGCAGTTCACCTTCCAGGCCAAGAAGGCGCAGATCGACCCGCTGGTGGTGCTGTTCGTCACCCTGGCCAACTACGGGCTGCTGCGCCACCTGCTGCTGGGGCCGGCGTGGCGCTGGTGGTGGGCTGGCTGGTTCTTCGCCGGCATCGGGGTCATCACCAAGGGCGTGGGTGTGCTCGCGCTGCTGATGATCCTGCCGGCGGCGATCGCCTCGGTGCTGCACTGGCCGCGGGTGCGCCTGCATGCGCGTGACCTGCGCTTCTGGCTGGCGCCGCTGGCCTTCGCACTGGCTGTCGCGCTGTGGCTGGTGCCGATGGTGATGACCGCGCTGGCAACGAAATCGGGCGAGTACCAGGCCTACCTCGACGACATCCTGTTCCGGCAGACGGCCAAGCGCTATGTGCAGTCGTGGGACCACCACCAGCCATGGTGGTACTTCCTGGGCACGATGCCATCGATGTGGATCCCGGCGTTCCTGGCCCTGCCGTGGGCGATCCCGGCCTGGCGACGGCGGCTGCGGCGGCGTGATCCGCGCTACCTGCTGCCGCTGGCCTGGTGGCTGCTGATCGTGCTGTTCTTTTCCCTTCCGCACGGCAAGCGCGATGTCTACATCCTGCCGTCGCTGCCGATGTTCTGCCTGGCGCTGGCGCCGCTGATACCGGGCCTGCTGCGCCGGAGCGACGTGCAGTGGGTGCTGGGCGGGTTCACCCTGCTGCTGTCGCTGGGGACGCTGGCCGCCGGTGCGTCGGCCCTGCTCGGCAACCCCGGTTTCGAAGTGCGGCTGGTGCTGGAGCGCGGGCTGGAGCCGGGGGCGGTGGTGGCGATGGCCTGGGCGGTCCTGGCCATGGGGGGCGCGGGCGTGGCCAGCCTGCTGCTGTTCGGCCCGGCGCGGCGCCACCTGGCGCTGGTCTCGATGCTGACCGTGGTGTGGGTGCTGTACAGCCTGGTCGGCTACCCGGTGTTGAATGATTCCAGTTCGGCCCGCGGCCTGATGCGCTCGGTCGATGTGCGCCTGGGTGCCGATGCCGAGCTGGGCCTGGTGGCCTGGAAGGAGCAGAACCTGCTGATGGCCGGGCGACCGGCGACGACCTTCGGCTTCAACGTGCCTTGGCATCGACAGTTGCAGGCCGGGGTGCGATGGCAGCAGCTGTCGCCGCGGCGGCGCTGGCTGCTCGTTCAGCAGGACGTGCTGCTGGGCTGCGTGGACCGCGACGGAGCGGTGTTGGCCGGTGTCGCCAACCGTCGCCGTTGGTGGTTGGTGCCCGCATCGGCGGTACACGGCCCCTGCGTGCCCAGCGAAGCCGAACTGAAACGTGAACGGCGGTTGCAGAGAAACGAGCAATAACGTGGCCGCAGGCTTGTCCAGACTGCCCAAGCGTGCACAAAGCCAGTAAAACATCAGGCGGGCGGCCCGCCGCAGGGCCGCCGTTTTCTTCCGCATGACCGCAGCGATCATTCCCGACGTGCCAGCTTCGCCAGACAACCTGAGCCCCACCCGCGCCGAACCGCTGCCAGTGCCTGCTGGCGGCCGCCTTGGCGTCGCGCACTGGATCGCACAGATCGGCCTGTTCTGCATGCCGGCACTGGTACTGACCGTACCGGTGAACCTGTTGCCGTATGCGCTGACCCTGCTGGTCAGCACCCTGCTGGCGCCGGAGCTGCTGTGGCGGGCGCGGGGCATGGGCGGCACGCCGGTGCGCGCGCTGACCTGGCTGATGCTGGCGGCGGTGGCGCTGGGCCTGGTCTCGGTGGTGCTGTTCGAGCAGGGCCTGCGCGACGTCGACAACCGTTCGCGGTTCCTGGTCATCCCGTGGATCGCACTGTGGGTCTGCGCGCTGCGGCCAGACCTGCGCTGGCTCTGGCGGGGCGCGCTGGCGGGCCTGCTGGGCAGCTTCGTGCTGTCACTGGTGCAGGTGCTGCAGGGCGCGCCGCGCGCCGAGCTGACCACCAATGCCATCGTGCTGGCCGACATCGTGGTCATGCTGATGGTGCTGCTGGTGTTCTGCCGCCCGTCGCGGCGCTGGTCGCTGGTCATCGTCGGCATGGCCGCCGGTTGCGGCACCATCGTGCTGACCGGCAGCCGCGGCGTCTTCGCCGCCCTGCTGGCGCTGCTGGTGGTGCTGGCGCTGAGCCTGCGCTGGCGGACCGGCGTGGCCCGGCTGTCGGTGCTGGCCGGCATGCTGGCCATCGGTGCCACCCTGCTGCTGTCGGTGCCCGAGCTGCGCAACCAGGTGCGCCTGACCGAACTGCACAGCGACGTGCAGAAGCTGGAGCAGGGTGACGTCGATTCCTCCGCCGGTGCGCGCGTCGAGCGCCTGCAGGTGGCCTGGCAGACCTTTCTCGATCATCCGCTCACCGGTGTCGGTATCGGCCACTTCGACAGCGCCATGCAGCGCGTGCCGGTGTGCCGCGACGACCCTGCCGAAGTGCGCTGCCACCTGGGCCATGCGCACAACGACGTGGCCGAATGGGCCGCCACTCAAGGCCTGCCGGGCCTGCTGATGCTGATTGCCGTGTACGGCGTCCCGCTGTGGGTGTTCGTCCATCTGCACCGGCGCAGCGGTCGCGTCACCTTCCGCGGGCCGGCGGCGGCGGGGGTGATGATCGTCATCGCCTACGTGCTGTGCGGCTTGACCCAGTCGATGTTCGCCCACCAGATGACGGCCAGCTTCTACGTGACCATCGTCGGCCTGCTGACTGGCCTGTCACTGCTGGAAGGCGCCCGCCATCGGGCGAAGGCCTGAGCAGTGGGTGAATGTCATCCACGCATGGCGTGGATCTACCGGTGGGTGCCGACCGTTGGTCAGCACAGATGCTGGATCATTCGCTGCGCGGGTCGGCCACGGCCTGGCCGTTGCCCAGCATCCACAACATGATGGTCTTCTGCCGCACGTAGTTGGCGCGCACGTAGGCATACACCAGGCCGTGCCAACCATCGCGGAACCCGCCGCGGAACACGAAGCCGCGCCAGAAGCGCCAGGCCGGCGCCAGTACCAGCTTGCCCAGGGTGGCCCGCTTGCCGCGTGCGAACTCGTGCTCGGCCATCATCCGTGCGTACTTCTCGGTCTTGGCCAGCTGCTGCTGCAGGGAGCGGTAGGGGTAGTGGATGAGATCACCGCGCAGGGTGCCGACGCTGCCATCGACGCTGGCCGCTTCGTGGATCTCGCGCCTGCCGCGCCAGCCGCCCCGGCGGCGGTCGAACAGCCGCATCACCCGGTCCGGGTAGGCGTTGCCATGGCGCAGGAACTTGCCGAAGTACTCCGAGAGGCGGGCGAAACGGTAGCCGGCATGGTTGCTGAAACCACTGTCGCGGGCCTGCTCGATGGCCGTGCGCAGCTCGGGGCTGATGCGTTCATCGGCGTCGAGGCACAGCACCCAGTCGTGGCTGGCCTGCTCGACGCAGAACGCCTTCTGGCTGCGGAAACCATCGAACCGGCGCTGCAGCACACGGGCACCAGCGGCTTCGGCGATGGCCACGGTGGCATCGGTGGACTGCGAGTCCACCACTACGATCTCATCGCAGAAGGCCAGCGAGGCCAGGCAGTCGCCGATGCGCCCGGCCTCGTTGAACGCGATAATGCACGCCGAGATGCGAGGCCGTTCGATGGGAGCGGTCGTGGAGGACATGATGGCCGGGTACCTGTTGTTTGCGACGGAGCGCTATGCGCTGCCTATTCTCGCCCCGTTGGCGCAGGCCTTGCACGCGTCCGGGCAGGAGGTGGCCGCCTGGTTCGAGGGCGGTGCGGCCGGCAGCAGCCTGCCGGGAGTGCCCAACATCGGCCTGAAGCAGGCCCTGGCGATGCGCCCGCGTGCGGTGTTCAGCGCCGCCAACTGGGTGCCGACCTTCCTCTCCGGGGCCAAGGTCCAGCTGTTCCATGGCTTCAACGTGGAGAAGCGCGACAGCGCCCGCGGCCACTTCCGGGTGCGCGGCATGTTCGACCTGTACTGCACGCAGGGGCCGGCCACCACCGCACCGTTCCGGCAGATCGCCGAGCAGCAGGGCCACTTTGCCGTGGCCGAGACCGGCTGGCCGAAGCTGGACCCGCTGTTCCGCGACGATGGCGGTGAGAGTGCCGCGCTGCGTGCACCGGCCGGCGGGCGTCCGGTCATCCTGTTCGGCTCGACCTTCACCGAACGCCTGAGCGCGGCCCCGCACCTGCTGCAACCGATCGCCGCTGACATCGCCGCCGGTGAGCGCTACTGGCTGCTGACCCTGCACCCCAAGTGCCCGCCGGAACTGTTCGAGCGTTACCGCGCGCTGGCCGGTGCCAACGCGCGCTTCATCGAGCCGGAGCAGGTGATGGCCGCGCAGCGTGCGGCCGACGTGCTGGTGTCGGATACCTCGTCGATCGTTTCGGAGTTCATCGTCCAGCACAAGCCGGTGGTGACCTTCCGCAACCGCGTGCCGAAGCCGCACATGATCGACTTCGACGAGGCCACGCAGCTGCCGGCGATGCTGAAGCGCGCGCTGCACCCGGAGCCCGCGCTGCAGGCGGAGATCGTGCGTTATGCCGATGCCATCCACCCGTTCCGCGATGGTCGCTCCAGCGAGCGGGTGATCGCCGCGACCGAGGATTTCCTGTCCGGTGAAATGGGCGCGCTGCGCCGCAAGCCGTTCGGCAGCTGGGTGCGGGATCTGCAGATCCGCAAGGGCCTGGGGTATTGGGGGCCGTCGCAGCGGTGATGGGTAGTGGCGGCCGTTGGCCGGCAATCCGATTGCAGTAGATCCACGCCATGCGTGGATGCATGGCATGGGTCAGAGTTCTTTCCGGTGGGAAGGGATCCGACCCCGCGTCACCAGCGCAGCTTGCGCCGCGCCAATGCCACCGCCAGCTGCTTCATCACCTGCTGGGCCTGCGCCTGCGGCAGGTAGTTCAGCGCCAGCGCCACGTCGCCGTGCGCGCCAGCGGTATCCAGCTGCAGGCTGGCGGTGCCCAGCAGCTTGTCCAGCGGCGAGCGCTGCAGGCGCAGGCCCTGCACCTTGTCCAGTTCGGCCCAGCGCCACCAGCGCTTCCACCAGCCACCGCGCACGGCCACGAACTGGCCATCCAGGTGCCAGCCCATGCGCGCCATCTGCCGGTGCGCCACCAGCAGTGCCACCGGCAGCCAGCCCAGTACCAGCAGGCCCCACGGGCCCCAGCGCCAGTAGGCGCCCGCTGCCAGCAGCGGCACCAGCACCAGGCTGCCCAGGCTCAGCCGCCACCAGCCGCGTTGCGGCAGCGCATGCCACTGTGCCGGCGGCCACTGCAGCTGCGGCAGCAAGTGCTTGACCAGTCCTTCGCAGGTGGCGGCCGGGGCCAGCGGCGCCAGTTCGCGAAGGACACGATCATCATCACGCGAGGGGCCGCCGGCCGCGCTGTCGATGCGCAGCTGGCGAAGCCCGAACCAGCGCTGCAGCGTGCCCTCGCGCAGCGTCCAGGCCTGGATGCGGCGACGAGCCACGCTGCTGCGGGTGCGGCTGAGCAGGCCGGTGGACACCGTCAGCCGGCGTTCGCGCTCGCTCAGGGTGAAGCCGTGGTAGCGCAGCACCGTCAGCACCACCGACAGCACGCGCAGGCCCAGCCAGCCCAGTAGCAGAGTGGCCGCCACCAGCAGCAGGGTGCCGGTCAGGCCCGGGTGCAGGTGGCTGACGTAACCGAAGGCCTGGCGGCCGCCGCGCTGGATGGCATCGTCCATCACCGGCCGCGGCACGGTCTGGAACAGCACGCCGAAGGCGGCCACGGCCAGCGCCCAGCCGCGGTTGGACAGCAGGCCCATGCGCACCACGTCCCACGCCGACAGACGCAGCAGCACCTGCTCGTCGTCATCGCTGGCGATGTCCTGCGGCGCATCACAGGCAACCGCCTGCGGTGGTTGTCCGCGCTGGCGCACCAGCCGTTCCAGGGCCAGCGCCTGGTCCAGCTTCAGTACGCGCATCTCCGCTTCCGGGCGCACGCCACCGGCCGATTCCAGGCGCAGTTCGGCCACGCCGAACAGGCGGTGCAGCGGGTTCTGCCGCACTTCCACGTTGTGGATGCGGGCGAAGGGAATCTCGCGGCGGTTGCGTGACAGCAGGCCGCTGCGCACGGTGATCGCATCGCTGCCGATGCGGTAGCGGTAGCTCAGGTACTGCAGCACCGACACCAGCACCAGCGCGGCGATGGCCGACAGCGGAATCAGCTGCGCCCACATCGGGTCGCGATCGCCGCGCTGGCCGAACACCAGCAGCGCCACCAGCGGCAGCAGGTAGTGGCGCAGCTGCATCAGCAGCACGAACAGCCACGACCACGGGTGCAGGCGATGCTCTTGGCCGTCGCCAGGCAGCGACGGCGGCAGGGGCGGCGGCAGGCTCACAGGGCGTCCGCGTCCTGGTCGAGCTGGCGGGCAAGGGTGTCGCGCAGGCGCTCGGCGTCGGCCTCATCCAGGCCGCTGACGGTGACCGCGCTCAGGCGCGTGCCGGCGGTGTGCACGATCAGCGTGGCCAGGCCCGCGCGCCGTTCCAGCGGGCCGCGGCGCAGGTCCAGGTGCTGCACGCGGGAAATGGGAATGCGGGTTTCCAGCTGCCACATCAGGTCGCGGCGCAGGCCCAGCCCCTGTGCGTCCAGCCGCCAGCGGGTGCGGGTCAGGCGCCGATGGCCGAGCCAGGCGCCGAACACCAGGCCGACCAGCAGGCCGACCGGTGCGCCCCACAGGCCGCCGGGCAGATCGAAGAACCACCAGGCCGCGCCCAGTGGCGCGCCGGGGACGAACAGGCCGCCGAACGCGCCTTCCAGCGCGGCCATGTGCGCGGCACGGCGGGGCAGCGGTTGCCAGTGTTCCAGGTGGTCCAGGTGCGGCGATGCAGGCGAAGGCAGTTCGGTCACGCGGGCGTCCGTCGGGCAGCAGGGCAGGGCGGTGGCGGCCGCAGCCGCCCCGCGCAGACGGTAGCAGGTCGGCCGCGTTACTGGGCGGCCTGGATCAGCGCGTCGACATCGAGCATGTGGCCGGCGCGGTCGGCCTTGGTGCGCAGGTAGTACTCGTTCTCGGCGGTGATCTCGCCGGTGACCGGAATGCAGTCCAGCACTTCGATGCCGGCGTTGCGCAGGCGCTGTGCCTTGGTCGGGTTGTTGCTGAGCAAGGCCACTCGCGAAATGCCCAGACCGCGCAGCATCGCCACGGCGCTGCCGTAGCGGCGCTCGTCGGCGCCGAAGCCAAGCTGTGCATCGGCGTCGATGGTGTCCAGGCCGTCGTGCTGGTAGCCATAGGCACGCATCTTCGCGGCAATGCCGGTGCCGCGCCCTTCCTGGTCCAGGTACAGCAGCACGCCGCCGCCCAGTTCCTTCAGCTTGCGCAGGCCGCGCCGCAGCTGGTCGCCGCAGTCGCACTTGAGCGAACCGAACAGGTCACCGGTCAGGCAGGAGGAATGCACGCGCACCGGCACCACGGCCGACAGGTCCGGCTCACCAACGATGATCGCGACCTGGTCGCGCTGGGCCACACCGCCGCGGAACACCGCGAAGGTGGTCATGCCCACATCGCGCAGCGGCACCGGCGAACGCGCCACCAGTTCGTAATCATGGGCCGCATGGGCCGCGCCTTCGGCCAGGTCGCACAGGGCCACCTCGGCCGCACCGTCGAAGGTGGGGTCATCGGCGTCCAGGCGCACGGCCACCATCGCCGGCAGCAGCAGGCCCAGGCGGGCCAGTTCCACCGCACCCGCATCGAAGGCATCACCGGCGCTCCAGCCGTCCGGCATCGGGCCCGGCTCGCGCAGGTAGCCCAGCGAGGGCAGCGCATCGAAGGCCACGCCGGCCAGCGGCAGGCGCGCGCCGTCGGCCGCCTCCACGCCGAGCACGCGGGCGCGGGTGGCGGTCAGGAACAGGTAGTGGCGCTCGCGCGCGGCGCTGGCGAAGGCGGCGAAGCTGCTGGCCGTGGCGCTGTCCAGCGCGATCACCGCCAGGCGCTGGCCCTGGCCGTCGTGCAGCAGGACCGGGCGCCCAGCACGCAGCTCGGCGACCGCGCGTTCGCAGCGGATCGCGGCGGGATCGCCGAACAGGGAAGAAGCAGGCATGGCAGGACCGGGGAAGGCGGACATCGCAGTCTCTATGGGGGCGCCAGCGTCGTATTCAACGTACTGCCGCAGCCGGTCGCAGGCCAGCCGCCGCCATCCTCAGTGCGGGTGTTCTTCGGTGGCGTACGGGTCATCTTCGCCGCTGCCCGGCGGGCGCAGCGTGTAGCGCTTGTAGGTCCACTGGTACTGGGCGGGATCGCGGCGGGCGATGCGCTCGATGCCGGCATTGAGCGCGGTGGCGGCCACCTGTGGATCCGCGTCGGCCACGGCCGGGTCAGCCGGCTCGATGTGCAGGGCGAATTCCATGTCCGGCCCGATGCGCTCGCACCAGCCGTACAGGACCGTGGCGCCGGTGCGCTCGGCCAGGCGGTTGACCAGGGTCATGGTCAGCGCCTGCACGCCGAAGAACGGCACGAACACGCCGTCGCCGGCCTTGGGCTGCTGGTCGGGCAGGATGCCGGTGGCCCCGCCGTCCTTGAGCACCTTGAACAGCTGGCGCACGGCCGGGCCTTCGGCGCGCACCTGCTGCACGTTCTGGCCGCCCCGTACCAGCTGCAGGAAGGCGTCGCCGGCCTCGTCCTCCGGCGGCTTGTAGACGATGGCGATCTGCCCGCGCGAGGCCAGCCACTGGTTCAGCAGCTCCCAATTGCCGAAATGCGGGGCGGCCACGATCACGCCCTTGCCGCTGGCCAGGGCCGCGTCGTACAGGGCCGCACCGTGCTGCTCCTTCAGGTGCAGGCGCAGGTTGTCGGCCGGCTTCTGGCTCCACAGGCGCAGGGTTTCGATGGCCTGCAGCGCGGTCGAGCGCAGCAGCTCGCGGTGCAGGCGGTCGCGCGCGGTACCGGTGATTTCCGGGTAGGCCAGTTCCAGGTTGCGCCGGGTCACCCGGCTCTCGCGGGCGTTCAGGCGGATCCAGGCCCAGGCCAGGGCGTGCGCGAACCCCCGCAGCAGCGGCCAGGGCAGGCGGGCGAACAGGGTGGTGGCGCGATAGACCAGCCGGGCTTTGCGTTGCGGATTCATTGGCCCCAGTTTAGCCAAGGGCGCTGCTATCGTGGCCGGCCCCGTTATCTGGAGCCCTTCGATGCTCGTCCTGATCCAGCGTGTCACCCAGGCCGTCGTGCATGTGGAGGGCGAGGCGGTCGGGCAGATCGGCCCCGGCCTGCTGGCCCTGGTGGGCATGGAGCCGGGCGATGCCGAGGCGCAGCTGAAGCGGATGGCCGAACGGCTGCTTGGCTACCGTGTATTCGCAGATGAGGCGGGGAAAATGAACCGTTCGCTGCGTGATACCGGGGGCGGGCTGCTGCTGGTCAGCCAGTTCACCTTGGCCGCCGATACCCGGTCGGGCATGCGCCCCAGCTTCACCAGCGCCGCCCCGCCGGACGAGGCTGAACGCGGGTTCAATCGATTTGTTGAGATCTGCCGTGAAAATCACGCCCCGGGGGTGGAAACGGGGCGGTTTGGTGCCCATATGGTCGTCAGCCTGGTCAACGACGGTCCCGTGACCTTCCTCCTCAGGCCCTAGGCCGCCGGGACCACCGCCCGGCAGGCCGGGCCCCGGGCTGGTATAATGCTACGTTCCCTATTTCTCCCCAGCCGGTGGCGCGAGCACTACATGGCCAACGAACGTCCTGCCCAATCCGAAATCAAGCAACTGATCAGCAAGGGCCTGGAACAGGGCTACCTGACCTACGCCGAAGTCAATGACCATCTGCCGGACGACATGGTCGACCCGGAACAGATCGAAGACATCATCGGCATGATCAACGGCATGGGCATTGATGTCCATGAAGTTGCGCCGGATGTGGAAACCCTGCTTCTCAACGACGGCAACACGGGCAACCGTGAGGTCGACGACACCGCGGCCGAAGAAGCCGCCGCAGCGCTGAGCGCGCTGGATACCGAAGGTGGCCGCACCACCGACCCGGTGCGCATGTACATGCGCGAAATGGGCACCGTCGAGCTGCTGACCCGCGAAGGCGAAATCGCCATCGCCAAGCGCATCGAGGAAGGCCTTTCGCAGGTGCAGGCCGCGCTGGGCCAGTTCCCGGTCTCGGTCGAATCGCTGCTGTCCGACTACGACGCCCACAAGGAAGGCAAGAAGCGCCTGGCCGAAGTGATCGTCGGCTTCAACGACCTGAGCGACGACGTGCCGGCTCCGGCCGCTGCTGCGTCCGATGACAGCGACGACAGCAATGACGACGCTGACGACGACGAAGACGATGATGTCGACGGCGGCGACGAAGAAGCCGCACCGACCGGTCCGGATCCGGAGGAAGTCGCCGCGCGCATGCAGGCGCTGACCGACGCGTTCAATGCCTTCAAGAAGGCCGCCGCCAAGGGCGACAAGAAGCACCTGCCGAAGCTCCGCGAGGAGATGTCGGCGGTGTTCGTCACCCTGAAGCTGCCGCTGCCGCTGACCGACGTGCTGACCAAGCAGCTGCGCGACACCATGGCCGACATCAAGTCGCATGAGCGCCGCGTGCTGAACCTGGCCACCGTCACCGCCCGCATGCCGCGCAAGGACTTCATCCGTTCCTGGGAAGGCAACCAGACCAACCTGGAATGGGTGGAAGACGCACTGAAGCGCAAGCAGAAGTGGTCCTCGGCGCTGCGTGAGGTGAAGGACCAGATCGTGTCCGAGCAGCAGGCCACCATCGACATCGAAAAGCTGACCCTGCTGGACCTTGACGAGCTGAAGGAAATCAGCCGCGCCATGGCCTACGGCGAAGCCAAGGCCCGCAAGGCCAAGAAGGAAATGGTCGAGGCCAACCTGCGCCTGGTCATCTCCATCGCCAAGAAGTACACCAACCGCGGCCTGCAGTTCCTCGACCTGATCCAGGAAGGCAACATCGGCCTGATGAAGGCCGTGGACAAGTTCGAATACCGCCGCGGTTACAAGTTCTCGACCTACGCCACCTGGTGGATCCGCCAGGCGATCACCCGCTCGATCGCCGACCAGGCACGCACCATCCGTATTCCGGTGCACATGATCGAGACGATCAACAAGTTGAACCGCATTTCCCGCCAGATGCTCCAGCAGTACGGCCGCGAGGCTACGCCGGAGGAGCTGGCCAAGGAAATGGACATGCCGGAAGACAAGATCCGCAAGGTGATGAAGATCGCCAAGGAGCCGATCTCGATGGAAACCCCGATCGGCGACGACGAGGATTCCCATCTGGGCGACTTCATCGAGGACACCAACGTGGAGTCCCCGATCGAGAACACTACCAACATCAACCTGTCTGAAACCGTGCGCGACGTGCTGGCCGGCCTCACCCCGAGGGAAGCCAAGGTGCTGCGCATGCGCTTCGGCATCGACATGAATACCGACCACACGCTGGAAGAAGTCGGCAAGCAGTTCGACGTGACCCGCGAGCGCATCCGCCAGATCGAAGCGAAGGCCCTGCGCAAGCTGCGTCACCCGAGCCGCTCGGAGCAGCTGCGCAGCTTCCTGGATATCGACTGATATCCGGCGAGGGCTGATGTGGCGAGAGAAACCCCGCTTCGGCGGGGTTTTTTCTGTGGGCTCATCGCCCGGCGGCGAACAGCCCAGGTTCACCGCCACGGTGGAGAGCGAAGGCGTGCGCCGCGCGGTGATCGTGAAGTTCGCCCAACCCGATGGCGGCGAGGCCGCGCAGCGCTGGGCAGACCTGCTGGTCTGCGAACACCTGGCGCTGGAGACTCTGGGCGCCGCCGGCGTGGACGCCGCCAGCAGTGAGCTGCTGCAGACGCCCACGGATACCTTCCTGGAAGTGACGCGCTTCGACCGAAGCGCCAATGTGCTGGGGGCCGGGGCTTTGTGTCGATGCTGTCGCTCTCGGCCGCGTTTACTGGCGAGGCGACGCTGGATTGGCCACGCGCGGGTGCACAGCTGCAGGCGCTGGGCTGGTTGTCCGCAGAGACCGTGCAGGCCATGGCGCGGCTGCATGCGTTTGGCAGATTGATCGGCAACAGCGACATGCACCAGGGCAACATCGGTTTTCGACTTGTTGATCGCGGCGCGTTGCCGCTGGCGCCGGCCTACGACATGTTGCCGATGTCCTTGGTACCGTCGCGGTTGGGTGTGCTGCGGCAGGATGCGCCGCTGGACGCAATTGCACCGCGTGAGAGCGGCGAGCTGGAGCATCTGCGCTGGGCGGCGCCGCTGGCCAGTGAGTTCTGGGAGCGCGTTGCGGGAGATGCGCGGGTGGGGTCGGACGGATTGCGCGCGCTCGCGCGGGGGAATGCCGAGCGGGTCAGGGCGATGGGGGCGCGGTTTGGGTGATCCCGAGCGGAGTCGCATCTGCCGTTTGAATTGTTGCTGGCGCGGCCGCAGTCTGGCCGGGCAGATGCTCAACACATCACGCAGGCGGGCCGGACATCACCGGTAGCAATGCAGACGCGCAGCAGGCTACGCACATCGCGTGCGGCCTGCTGCTCTGGTTCGTCCTGTGTCTGGAGCTACGCCATGAATGATGAAGAGAGCGACACGCCCGACTGCCCGTGAGTCGATTTCCCGCCGCTGCTGGACTGGGACGAGGTGCTGCAGGACGAGCGCGATGACCGGCTTGGGTTCGCTCGGCGCACGACGTATGCGCTGCTGACGCTTTCTGGCGCGGGACTGGTTGATGGGTTTGGTGGCGGTAATCAGCCAGCGCTTGAAGGGGCCCGGCGGACGGTGGCCCTGTTCCAGGCGCACCTGCGGCAGATGCAGCATTTCGCGGAGATTGCCCAGGTGCGGCTGGAGCAGGTGGCCAAGGTACTGGCCGTTGATGCCTGAGTAGCCGGGTGGGGGCGCGCTCCACTACACTGTGCCGCTGTGCAGGGCCTATAGCTCAACGGTTAGAGCAGAGGACTCATAATCCTTTGGTTCCAGGTTCGAATCCTGGTGGGCCCACCATCGAATCAGGCACTTGGGATCCGCCGCCGGCCCACGCTGCCCGCCCAGCCCAGTCCGGTGACCGCTGGGTGACCATCCGCGGGCAGTGCAGCCCGGCAGCCTCCGCTGGTACCAGCTGCACAGATATCCTCAGCGCGCCCGGTCGGAGCCTCCCCGTCGCTGCGCCATGTGTCGAAGGCCTACACAGCGGTTCACCCATACTCCCGCGTCGCCTTCGGTTCCAGGAACACCCAATGCTTCCCACCGTCTCAAACCCTGACTCATTGGCCTTCAGGTTGTTCAAGGACTGCGACTGGGTGCAGGGCAGGGGCATGCGCGGGGCGAGCTGCGAGTTCTGCTCTGCGCTCAGCATGATCTTCGATTCCCCTGAACCGCTCTGGATTGCCTGGGGGCCTGGCGAAAAGCGCTTCTTCTTCAACGATGCGTACCTCCCTCTGCTGCGTGGCAAGCTGCAGGGCGCCATGGGCAACCGCCTCGATGTCGTGTGGAGCGACGTCTGGGATGACGTCAAGGGGCTGGTTGAGGAAACCTTCGGCGGCAAGGCGCAGAGTCTGAGCAACATGACGCTTCGCATGGACCGGGATGGCTTCCTGGAAGACACGGTGTGGACGTTTTCCTATTCGCCGCTTCGCATACGATCGGGCGAGGTAAAAGGAATGCTCTGCGTGGTAAGCGAGCAGACCGAGCTGGTGGCTGAGCGGAACAGTCACAGCCGGCACATTGAAAGCATCACTGAAGAAGCGCGCGCAGCGCATCTGGAGCTGGTATCGGCACGAGAGCAGCTGCGGCAGAGCCAGAAACTGGAGGCGATGGGCCAGTTGACCGGCGGTGTCGCCCATGATTTCAACAACCTGCTGCAGGTGATCAGTGGCTCGGCCGACATGCTGCGTCACGTCGGCTCGCTGACACCCCAACAGTCCCGCTATGTCAATGGCATCGCCGCTGCTTCCGACCGGGCGACCAAGCTGACGGCGCAATTGCTCGCGTTTGCCCGCAGGCAGAGCCTCACTCCCGAGGTGTTCGATCTCGTCGAAAGCATCCGCTCGATAGCGGATATCGTTTCGACTCTGGTTGGACCGAGGGTGCAGGTCGAGATCGAAATGCCCCATCCGTCCATACCGGTCATCATCGACCGCAACCAGTTGGACACGGCAGTCATCAACATCGCCGTCAATGCCAGGGATGCCATTGACGGCAACGGAAAGCTGACCATCCGCGCCGAGGTCTGCGACGCCATTCCAGTCATCCGATCAGGGGCGGTAGTGGCCGGAAACTACGTGGCGCTGAGTTTCAAGGACACCGGCTCGGGAATTGCCGCCGGGGCCATCGAGCGGATATTCGAACCGTTCTATACGACGAAGGAGGTTGGCGCGGGTACTGGCCTGGGCCTGAGCCAGGTGTTTGGCTTCGTGAAACAGTCCGAAGGCGATATCGATGTAAAGAGCGTCCCGGGCGAGGGAACGACGTTCACGCTCTACCTGCCACGCAGCGAATTCCACGGCGAGCCGGAAAGAAACAGGGACACGTTCCAGGATCTGTCCGGGAAGGGAATCAGCGTGCTGCTGGTCGAGGACAATCCGGATGTGGCCGACTTCGCATACAGCGCACTGAAGGGTCTGGATTATGGCGTTGTGCATGCGTACAACGTGGACGAGGCGCTGCAGGAGCTTGAAAGGGACCATCAAAGGTTCAGTGCGGTTTTCTCTGACGTTGTAATGCCAGGCCGCAGTGGCGTTGAGCTGGCTCACGTCATCAAGGAGCGCTATCCGCAGCTGCCGGTGATCCTGACCAGTGGCTACAGCGAGCTTCTTGCCCAAGACCCCAACCATGGCTTTGTGCTGCTCAAAAAGCCCTACTCCCTGGCGCAGCTGGCGCAGGCGCTGTCCCAAGCCTGCCGGAAAGATGAGTCGGGCAGTGCCTTGCAGGCAACGGCGACGACACCTTGACACCCAGCCCGCGGCAGTAGACCTTTCTCCGCATGACTATCGATATTGAATCGCTCAGCCTTCGGGAGCTGGGCGCACTGGTGGCTGCGGCCGAACAGCGCAAGGCCCTGATCACCGCCCGCCGCCCGGCCGCCGCCGTGCGCCGCCTGCTGAAGGCCGCTGCCGCCGAAGCCGGTTACACCATCGAAGAACTCTTCGGCGATGAAGCCGCAGAACCCGCCGCACCCGCGCGTAAACCCGCCCGCCGTAGAACCGGCAAGGTCGCGGCCAAATACCGCGATCCGGAATACAAGCGCCTGACCTGGACCGGCCGTGGCCGCATGCCGCGTTGGCTGGCACACAAGGTGTCCATGGGCCACAAGGTCACCGATTTCCTGATTCCGGGCCTGGCCAGGCCGACCGCCGGCAGGACCAGCAGCATCGGCAAGCGCACCGTCATCAAAAAAGCCTGAGGCCTGCGTCCCACTCCCGCGCATGGGGTGGGGCTGCCTTCGCATTCCGCATCTGAATCGATCTAATATGCTCCCACCTATCCAGCACGGGAGCGCACGGCATGGCGTTGGGCAAGTGGATGATGGCCGCCTGCATGGCAGCGGCACTGGCAACGGGCGCGCAGGCCGCGCCGCCGGTCACCTCCGGTAATCCGATCCTGAAGGGGTGGTACGCCGACCCGGAAGCGGCGGTATTCGCCAACCGCTACTGGATATTCCCGACCACATCCGCGGATTACGATGCGCAGATCACCTTCGATGCGTTCTCGTCGCCGGATCTGGTGCATTGGACCAAGCATGCCGACGTCCTGAACGCCAGGGACGTGCCTTGGGCCAAGCGCGCGATGTGGGCGCCGTCTGTAGTGGAAAGCAAGGGCAGGTACTACTTCTTCTTTGCCGCCAACGACATCAAGACCGATGGCGAGCTGGGTGGCATCGGCGTGGCCGTGGCCGATCGTCCGGAAGGCCCGTACAAGGATTTGCTGGGCAAGCCGCTGGTCGGTGCTTTCCATAATGGCGCGCAGCCCATCGACCAGTTCGTGTTCAAGGACGACGACGGCGCCTGGTACATGATCTACGGCGGCTGGAAACACGCGAACATGGTGCGGCTGAAGGATGATTTCACCGGCGTGCTGCCGCTGGCCGATGGCTCGATGTTCAAGGAAATCACGCCGGCCCCGGAGTATGTGGAAGGCCCGCTGATGTTCAAGCGCGGTGGGCACTATTACTTCATGTGGTCCGAGGGCGGCTGGGGTGGCCCGGATTACACGGTGGCCTACGCCATTGCCGATGCACCCACCGGCCCGTTCAAGCGCGTCGGCACGGTGCTGCAGCAGGACGAGGCCATCGCCACCAGTGCCGGCCACAACTCGGTGATCCAGGTGCCGGGTACCGACCGCTGGTACATCGTCTACCACCGTCGCCCGCACGGTGACACCGCCCGCGACCACCGCGAAACCGCCATCGAGCGCATGGAGTTCGATGCGCAGGGCCACATCCTGCCGGTGAAGATCACCCATGGGGGCGTGGCGGCCGATCCGCTGCGCTGAGGCGGGCGGATCGGCAGAGAATCAGGCGTTCTGGAACACCGCCAGCTGCGCGGCAAACGCGCGCTGGTAGGCCGGCCGCGCCGTCGCGCGCGCCACGTAGGCCGCCAGCAACGGAAATTCATCGACGATGCCGCTGCTCTTCAAGCGCAGCAGCACCGACACCATCAGCAGGTCGCCGGCACTGAACGTGTCGTCCAGCCAGGGGCCGTCGCCCAGCCGCGTCGACAGCTCCTGCAGCCGCCGCCGCACGCGCTCATCCAGTATCACCAGCCGCTGCGCGTACCAGGATTGTTCGCGCTCAAGCACCCAGGCCATCGAACGCTCGACAATCGGCGGCTCCACCGTGTTCAGTGCGGCGAACATCCACACGATCGCGCGCATGCGGCCGTCCGCATCTGCAGGCAGCAGGCCCGGATGCCGTTCGGCCAGGTGCAGGATGACCGCGCCGGATTCAAACAGCTGCAGATCGCCGTCCTGCCAAGTGGGAATCTGCCCAAACGGGTGGCGCGCACGATGCGCGGGTTCCTTCATCTCGGCGAAGGTCAGCAGATGAACGTCGTACGCAACGCCCAGCTCTTCCAGAGCCCAGCGCACGCGCATGTCGCGGGCCAGGCCCTGGCCACGGTCGGGGGAAGTGGCGAAGGCGGTGAGGATCGGGTGCATGGCGGTGCTCCTGCAGGCAACGGGCCTGCCCTTCCTGTTCCGACGGATGACGGGGGCGGGAATCGACACTGCCGCTTCAGCCTCTTGACGTGCCAGGAGGTCGCAGGCCGATACTGCAGGCAGTCCACTGCAAGCCGCGGTACATGACAATTTCTCGTCCTGCCCTAGTGCCGCTTCCTCCGGCCCTCGATTCCGCACCGCGCCTTTCTTATGCCTCCTTCCTAGAAGAGGAGTACGAAGTGTTCAAGGCGCTCCTTCCTGAGCGGGCATGGCACGAGACGTTCGCCGCGTGGGAAAGGGATGTTGAACGGCATATGTGGATAGCCAGAGTAAGCGGGGCAGATCCTCTCCGGGTGACGGTCCCACTGGCCGATTTCGTTGAGTGGTGCATGGCGAGGAACCTGCCCATAGAGCAGTCTTCACTGTCGAAATACGCCTCTGCCCATGCACGACGTTGAGTTGAGCGAGCAGTGGACAAACATTGTTGGGCCGTGAATACCGTGCAACGCCAGGTGAACAGTCAGTTGCCGTTAGACGCCGTGATTTCCGCATAAAACCATGCTCACCCGCGCCCCACGCGCGCTTCTCCACTCTGGTGCTGCAGGCAACGGACACACCGCTGCCCTCATCCCGCAGACCCGATCAAGGAGAAACACCATGAGCACCCAGTCCACCATCGAACATCGCCTCAACGACCTGATCGAGATCGCCCGCGACGGCAAGTCGTTCTACGAAGAGGCCGCCACCAAGGTTAAGGACACCGAGCTGTCCGCTCTGTTCGTGCGCATCGCCGGCGTCAAGGCGCGCATCGTTTCCTCGCTGAGCAGCGCCGTCGTCGCCACCGGCGGCAAGCCGGCCGAGCACGGCACCATGGTCGGCTCCATGCAGCAGTTCTACGGCAAGGTGCGCGCCGCCTTCGGTGATACCAACTACGGCTATGTGGCCGAGCTGGAAGAATCCGAAGACCGCCTGCTGGCTGCGTTCAAGGACGTGCTGAACGACAACGACCTGCCGCCGGCCGTGCGCCAGGAAGTGACCGCATGGCTGCCGGAAGTACAGGATTGCCACCGCGTGATGCGCGACCGCAAGCATGCGATGAAGGCAGCCTGATCCCAGCTTCGGCTGAGATGTCGCTGTAGGGCAGGGCCCCGCCATTGGCGGGGCCTTGTCGTTATTGCCCCGCACGGAGGATCAGCCCTGTTGCGGGTAGTGCGATGCCGGTGCGGCAGGTGCCTGCGGTTCTTCCTGCATCTGTTGCTGCTGGCGCTGCGCATTGGCATGCCGTGCATGCCCGCCCTCGCGGCCGATCGCCGCCATGTGCTGGCGGTTGCGGCTGATCGCTTCACCACCCTTGCGGCCGGCGACGCGTGCTTCGGCGGAATTGAATTCATGCGCGTTGCCCGACGCATGGGCCGCGCGGCCGCCCTTGGCGGCGATGGCGCGTTGCTTGTCTTCATCCATCGAGGCGAAGCCGCGGTTTTGTGTGCCGTGGGGTGCATTGGCCATGCTGTGTCTCCGGTGCGGAAGGGACGCCGCCAGCTTCGACGACCGGTCCCATGCTGCACGGCCCACGGTAATGCCAGGTGCATGTTCGGAGCGCTGCTTTCACGCCTGCCATGCACGCGCTCGACGCTTCGTTATCGGGTCACGCAGGTGAACAGGCTGTTGCCGCGACCGTGCGCGAGCCTAGAATCGAGTCATCCCGGTAGCTCCCGGGCGCTGTCGAGCGAATGGATTCAATGAAGATCCTGTTGACCGGAAGTTCCGGGCGGATCGGGCGCGCGATATTCGGTGCGCTGGCCGCCGAGCACGACGTGGTGGGGTTGGACCGCGTGCCCTTCAACACCACCCGTATCATTGCCGATGTCACCGATCGCCAGGCGCTGGAGCGCGCCGTGCGGGGTGTGGACGCGGTGATCCACACCGCAGCCCTGCACGCGCCGCATGTCGGCCTGGTGCCTGATCCGGTGTTCGAGCAGATCAACGTCGACGCCACCGGCCAGCTGCTGCAGCTGGCCCGACAGGCCGGCGCGCGCCGCTTCGTGCTGACCAGTACCACGGCGCTGTACGGCCATGCGGTGGTGGCCGGTGGCTGCCGCTGGATCGACGAAACGACCGAGCCGCTGCCACGCACCATCTATCACCGCACCAAGCTGCAGGCCGAGGCACTGGCCGAGCAGGCGGCGGGGCAGGGCTTGGAGGTGCGGGTGCTGCGCATGGCGCGCTGCTTCCCCGAGCCACCCGAGCGCATGGCCATGTTCCGTCTGCACCGTGGCATCGACGCGCGCGACGTGGCAAGTGCCCACGCGGCGCTGCTGGTGGATGCGGGTGGGCCGTTCCAGCGCTACATCGCCTGTGCAGCCAGTCCGTTCCAGCGCAGTGATTGCCTGGAGCTGGCCGCCACCCCGCGCCAGGTGCTGGCCCGCCGGGTACCGCAGCTGCTGGCCGAGTTCGACCGCCGCGGCTGGCCACTGCCGCACAGCATCGACCGTGTCTACGACAGCAGCCGGCTGCGCCAGGCGCTGGGCTGGCAACCGCGCTTCGGCCCTGAGGGCGTGCTGCAGCAGTACGCCGCAGGCAGCATTGAAGTACTGCCGCGCATGCTGCCGCTTTTGTAGAGTCGAGCCACGCTCGACTCCTCCCTGCATCAGTCGAGCAAGCTCGACTCGACGTGAGCGCGTTCAGGTTCCCGCAGGCGGTTTTCCTCAACCCGCCCCGCTTACGGCCGCTAACCCGGTGCGTGCCTTGCCACCGTGGGTTTCGATCCGCAGCTGGCAGGCGGCCGCGCGAGGGATCGCGCACCTGCGCGGTGCCGTCATGGTGCCGGTTGTCGTGAATTGCCTGCGGACCTGTCCATGCCTTCTTCCCGCTCTGCCGCTGCCCGTCGCCCGGGCAGCATCGCCCACAAGCTGATGCTGGGTACTGCTTCGATCGCGCTGCTCTGCTTCGGCATCACCGCCTTCCTCATCTACCGCCAGGCCAGTGCCAGCCTCGTCAATGCTTCGCGCCAGGCCATGGCCAGTGAAGCCGTCGCCGAAGCGCGCAAGGTGTCTGCCGATCTGGGCACGGCCTTCGCCAGCAACGATGCGATGGTGGAAACCGTGCTGGCCCAGCGTGCCCGCGGCGATGCCCCGGACCGCGCCGCCCTGGCCGCTGTCGTTGGCCAGCAGCTGCAGGCGCACCCGGAATGGGTGGGCAAGAGCACCATGTGGGAAGCCAACGCCTTCGACGGCAAGGATGCGGACTTCGTGAACACCGAGGCGCACGATGCCACCGGCCGTTACATGAGCTACTGGGCCTGGCAGGACGGCAAGCCGCAGCAGTCGACGATGACCGACTACACCGACAATGCATCGGGATCAGGTGACTGGTACATGGGGCCGAGCCGGGACAAGCTGCCCAAGGTCAGCGAGCCGTACTCGTACGCCATCGGTGGCCAGCAGGTGCTGATGAGCACGCTGAGCACGCCGATCGTGGAGAACGGCACCTTCCTCGGCGTGTTCACCGTCGATTTCTCGCTGGCGGCGCTGCAGAAGCACCTGGCGACGCTGACCCCGATGGGGGCGGGCCGGGTTGAACTCCTTTCGCCCAAAGGCGTGGTTCTGGCGGCGGCCAATGCCGCCGAGATCGGCAAGCCGCGTACCGATGTGGCCACCCGGCAGATGCTTGCGCAGATTGCCGAGGGCAAGACCTTCGAGGCGTTCGAGCCGGATGCCCAAGGCAACGTGCGCCTGTACGTCCCGATGCAGGTGGGCGATGCCCCGCAGCACTTCGCACTGGGCGTGGTGGTGCCGCACGCGGTGATCGTGGCCGAAGCCCGGCAGCTGCTGTGGCTGACCCTGCTGGTCGGCGTGATTGCTGCGCTGACCCTCAGCGCCGGCGTCTACGTGCTGCTGCGTCGCCTGGCCATCCGCCCGCTCGCCGAAGCCGTGCGCATCGCCGGCGACGTGGCGGCCGGCAAGCTGGATACCGCACTGCCGCCGCGCGGCAACGATGAAGTGGGGCGCCTGCTGGAGGCGATGCAGGGCATGCGCGGCACGCTGCAGGCGGTGATGGCGGCGCAGGCGGAAATGGCGCAGCGCCATGACGAAGGCCAGATCAGCTACCGCATGGATGCCAGCGCCTTCCCGGGCGAGTACGGCCGCATGGTGGCCGACAGCAACCAGCTGGTGGCGTCCAGCAACGCGGTCACCCAGCGCCTGGTGGAGGTGATGCAGCGCTACGCGGTAGGAGACCTCAGCGTGGACATGGAAGCCCTGCCGGGCGAGAAGGCCGTGTTCACCGCGGCCATGGCCACCACCAAGGCCAACCTGGGGGCGATCAACGAGCAGATCCAGCAGCTGGCCGCTGCGGCGGCAGCGGGTGACTTCGCGGTGCGCGGCGATGCGGAGCGCTTCGAGCACGACTTCCGCCGCATGGTCGAAACGCTCAACACCATGATGCAGGTAAGCGACCACAACCTCGCCGCGCTCTCCACGCTGCTGCGCGCGATTGCCGCCGGTGACCTCAGTACGCGCATGCACGGTGATTTCCACGGCGTGTTCGCGGTGATGCGCGACGATGCCAACAGCACAGTGCAGCAGCTGACCCAGATCGTCGGCCAGATCCAGCAGTCGGCGGCGAGCATCCGCCTGGCGGCCGGCGAGATCGCCTCGGGCAACAGCGACCTGTCGCGCCGCACCGAACAGCAGGCGGCCAACCTGGAAGAGACGGCGGCATCGATGGAGGAACTGACCTCCACCGTGCGCCAGAACGCCGAGCATGCGCAGCAGGCCAACAGCCTGGCGGCATCGGCGGCCGGTGTGGCCAGCGAAGGCGGGCAGGTGGTCGGCCGGGTGGTGCAGACCATGGAGCAGATCGAGAACTCCTCGCAGCGTATCGCCGAGATCATCTCGGTGATCGATGGCATCGCGTTCCAGACCAACATCCTGGCGCTGAACGCTGCGGTGGAAGCCGCGCGTGCCGGCGAACAGGGCCGTGGTTTCGCCGTGGTGGCCAGCGAAGTACGCGCGCTGGCGCAGCGCTCGGCGGGGGCGGCCAAGGAGATCAAGGGCCTGATCGACGCCTCGGTGGCCCAGGTCGGTGCGGGTGCGCAGCTGGTGCACGGTGCCGGCCGCACGATGCAGGAGATCGTCGGCCAGGTCGGCCGGGTGAACGACATCATGGCCGAGATCTCGGCGGCCTCGCGCGAACAGTCTGCGGGCATCGAGCAGGTCAACCAGACCGTGGTGCAGATGGACGAAACCACCCAGCAGAACGCGGCGCTGGTGGAAGAAGCCACGGCAGCCGCACGGGCGATGGAAGACCAGGCCGAGCAGCTGGCGGTGGCGGTGTCGCGCTTCCGCCTGCAGGCCGACGCCACGGCGGCAGCGAAGCTGCGCGCGGCCTGACGTCGCAGGCGACGACGCCCGGCCGGAGGCGGGCATCGTCAGTGCGGCCTGCCGGGCGAGGGCCCGGGGTTGGCAGCGGCTTAGAACATGCCTTCGAAGGGGTTCCAGCTGGCGCGGCCCTGTACCTTCTCCACGTAGTAGCTGTAGTTGGTGCTGGAGGCCACCAGGAAGTTCAGGGCGAAGAACAGGGCGCGGCCGACGATGTCCGGCAGCATCAGGGTGATCACAGCCAGGGCGATGTTGATGCCGATGACGACCAGCGCCTTGCGCCACATGCCCAGGATAAGCAGGTAGATCGCGCCAAAGAACAGGGCGAAGAAATTGATGTTGATCTTCAGCCGGTCGCCGAAGGAAAGCGCCTTCCAGGCCTGCTTGAATCCCGGTTCCTTGGGCGCACCGTGCTGCTGGAAGAAGTTGAAGCGGAACTGCCACTTCGGGCTGTACTGCGAGAGATCGACTGCATTCATGGATAACGACATCCGTGTAAGAAAACGTTTTCAATGATAACTGCGTCACATTCAGCCAGCGAGTGCGGGCCATCAGAAATGTGACGCTCAACCAGTCAGGGCATTGCGCCCGTGCTTCACGCCGTCACCCGCCCTTCCTGCTTTTAGGATAGGGTGCGCAGTTCCGCTGCCGCTCGGGCCTGGCTCTGGCGCGTTGGCGGGATGTCTTCGGAGGTTGCATGACCACACCTGTTACACCGGAAAACGCACCCGGACCGGTGCTTCTGCCGACACCTGAAGTGGTGCAGGCGCAACAACTGCTCGCCCGCCAGCAACTGGTGGTGGCGATCGACCGCGCGCGCGCGGCGGCAAGCCGCGATGCCGCGACGCCTGCGCCCCTGACCTGACCGGCGATCTCGAGGTGATGGGTGCCAACCTTGGTTGGCACGCTTTTGCGCGGGCGGCTGCCGCTATGCCGGACCCGCATTTGAGATTGATTCTCATTTTGCACGATCCAGTTCCAGCCCCCCGTACGGGAGGGCGGCATGCCTGAGCCTGCCATCCCCTGCACTTTGCTGAATGGGGGGAATGTGCGCGCTGGCCCTTCGCGTCCGGCTTACGTTTTCCCTCTTATGCTGGGCCGCATTTTCGATTCCGCCGCGTTGGAGATCGTGTGGGTTCCGGTAGTGACAGACATCTACTGCGCGGCGTGACGCCGTCGCAGGCAGGACAAGTGCGGGCGCCGGGAATGCGCGCGGGGGACCCTGATGCATGCCGCCTGGCCAGGATGGCCAGCCACGCTGTCTGGGCAGAGTAGACGCGATGGAAGCTCAAACCACCTCCCACGCCGGCCCGGGCAACCCCGAGCTGGATGCCGGCTGGGCGCTGTTGCCGCCCGAAGCCCCCTTGCAGATGCCCGAGCAGACCCTGCGCGAAGGCAAGCTCAAGGTCCCTCGTCACCGCACCTCGCCGCGCATGATCAAGCTGCGCCGCCTGTACCTCTTCGGTGGTACTGCGGCGATGACCGCCGTGGCCACGCGGATGATGTGGCGGGTGCTGTCGACCAACGGCATCAGCGTGCTCGAGGCCTGCCTGCTGGTGCTGTTCGTCGGCCTGTTCGCCTGGATCGCGCTGTCCTTCGCCAGTGCCGTGGCCGGCTTCCTCACCGCCGTGTTCGACCGCGGTTACCGCCTGGGCATCGACCCGGACAAGCCGTTGCCGATCGTGCACAGCCGTACCGCGCTGCTGATGCCCACCTACAACGAAGACCCGCGACGGCTGCTGGCCGGCCTGCGCGCGATCTACGAATCGGTGGCCGCCACCGGGCAGCTGGAACGCTTCGATTTCTTCGTGCTCAGCGACACCCGCCGCGAGGACATCGCCCGCGCCGAAGAACTGGTCTTCAACGAGCTGCGCGAACTGGTGCCCGATGGACGGGTGCGCCTGTTCTACCGCCGCCGCAGCGACAACGGTGCACGCAAGGCCGGCAACATCGCCGACTGGGTGCGCCGTTTCGGCGGCGCCTACCCGCAGATGCTGATCCTGGACGCCGACAGCCTGATGACCGGCGACAGCATCGTGCGTCTGGTGGCCGGCATGGAACACAACGCCGACGTCGGCCTGATCCAGACCTTGCCGTCGGTGATCGGCGGCCGCACCCTGTTTGCCCGCATGCAGCAGTTCGGCGGCCGCGTGTACGGGCCGGTCATCGCCCGCGGCGTGGCCTGGTGGCACGGCGCCGAGAGCAACTACTGGGGCCACAACGCGATCATCCGTACCCGCGCCTTCGCCGACCAGGCCGGCCTGCCGGCATTGCCCGGCCGCAAGCCGTTCGGCGGCCACGTGCTCAGCCACGATTTCGTCGAAGCCGCACTGATGCGCCGGGGCGGCTGGGCCGCGCACATGGTGCCCTACCTGGGCGGCAGCTACGAGGAAGGCCCGCCGACCCTGACCGACATGCTGGTGCGCGACCGCCGCTGGTGCCAGGGCAACCTGCAGCACGGCAAGGTGGTCGGCAGCCGCGGCCTGCACTGGATCAGCCGCGTGCACATGCTGATCGGCATCGGCCATTACTTCACCGCGCCGATGTGGGGCATGTTGATGCTGATCGGCATCGCCATCCCGCTGTTCCAGGAAGGCATCGATTTCAACGCACTGCTGCACCTGTCGCCCAGCGTCTACTGGCGTGCGCAGGACGAGGAGCAGGTGGTGCGCCTGTTCGGCGCGACCATGGCCGTGCTGCTGCTGCCCAAGGTGCTGGGCTACCTGGCGATGCTGCTGGACCCGGTGGACCGCCGTGGCTGCGGTGGCGCCTTCCGCGCGTTCGTGTCGATGCTGGTGGAAACCGTGCTGGCGGCGCTGATGGCGCCGGTGGTGATGTACGTGCAGTCGCGTGGCGTGGCTGAAGTGCTGTCCGGCCGCGATTCCGGATGGGATGCGCAGCAGCGCGACGACGGCGGCATTTCCTGGATGGCGCTGATCCGCGGTTACGGCGGGCTGGGCGTGTTCGGTGCCTTCATGGGCATGCTTGCCTGGGCGGTATCGCCCTCGTTGGCCGTGTGGATGGCACCGGTGGTGATCGGCATGGTGCTGGCCATTCCGGTGGTCGCGCTGACCTCCTCGCGTGGCCCCGGTGGCCTCCTGCACCGCTGGGGGCTGCTGGACATCCCCGAGGAAAACACGCCGCCGCCCGTGCTGGTGCGTGCCGCCGAACTGCGCCGCGAAGCCGCCGAGCAGCCGCCGCTGTACTGATCGGCCCATGGCGGCGGCATAATGCGGCTCGAACTTGAAGGAGCCGCATCATGCTGCAAACGGTGGAACAGGAAACCGGCGCCTCGCCGCAATGGTCGGTGATCTGGCTGCATGGCCTGGGGGCCGATGGCCATGACTTCGCGCCGATCGTGCCCGAGCTGGTGCGCCCGCACTGGCCGGCGCTGCGCTTCGTGTTCCCGCATGCACCGGTGCGGCCGATCACGATCAACAACGGCGTGCCGATGCGCGGCTGGTACGACATTGTCGGCATGGATTTCCGTTCGCGTGCCGACATGGCTGGCGTGCGTGAATCGGTGGCCGAGCTCGATGCGCTGATCGCGCGCGAGATCGCGCGCGGCGTCGCCGCCGACCACATCTTCCTGGCCGGTTTCTCGCAGGGTGGCGCGGTCATCCTCAGCGCCGCACTGGAACGCACCGCGCCGCTGGCCGGCCTGATCGCCCTGTCCACCTACCTGCCCGATGCCGAAGCGGCCCGCCGCATCGACGGCGCCGTCGACGTGCCGGTGTTCATGGCCCACGGCAGTGGCGACCCGGTGATTCCGCTGGCGGTGGCCGAGCACAGCATGCAGGTGCTGGGCACGCTGGGCCTGTCGCTGCAGTGGCAGCGTTATCCGATGGCGCACCAGGTCTGTGCCGAAGAGATCCAGGCACTGGGCGACTGGCTGCAGGAACGGTTGGGCGTGGCCTGAACCATGGCAGCCAGCGCCAGCCCGCCGTGGATGCCGGAACTGTGCCGCCTGCCGCGCGTGCTGGCGATGCTGGGCCTGGCCGAACTGGTGGTGGTGGTGCTGGCCTTGGCGCCCGATGGCAGCCGTCACTGGACGCTGGGCGAGCTGGCCTCGGCCAGTGGTTTCGCGTTATGGCTTTCGCTGGCGGTCAGTGCCTGCCTGTGCCTGCTGCGGCGGGCACTGTCGACCCTGCCGGAGGTGCTGGGCGCGCTGCTCGCCATCGCCCTGTCGGCGCTGATCGCCGTGGCGTGCGCCGGCGTCGTCCATGCCCTGTACGCAGTGCTGGGTGACAACTTCACCCGCGGCATCAGCTTCTGGCGCTTCACCCTGGGCAGTGCCGCGACCACGGCGCTGATCACTGCGCTGGCGCTGCGCTACTTTTACGTGAGTGACCGCTGGGCCGCGCAGGTGCAGGCCAACGCGCGCGCCCAGGCAGACGCACTGCAGGCGCGCATCCGCCCGCATTTCCTGTTCAACAGCATGAACCTGATCGCCAGCCTGCTGCACCGCGACCCGGCCGTGGCCGAACGCGCGGTGCTGGATCTGTCCGATCTGTTCCGCGCCGCGTTGGGTGCCGGCGAGGGTGATTCCACCCTGCAGGCCGAGTGCGAGCTGGCCGAGCGTTACCTGTCGATTGAATCGCTGCGCCTGGGCGAACGCCTGCAGGTGCGCTGGCAGCGCGAGGAACCCCTGCCCTGGGATCTGGCGCTGCCGCGCCTGGTGCTGCAGCCGCTGGTGGAAAACGCGGTGCTGCATGGCATTTCGCGCCTGCCCGAGGGCGGCACCATCGAATTGCTGCTGGCCTGCAGGAACAATGAGCTGCAGATCACAGTTCGCAATCCAGCGCCGGATCCGCAGGCCCCGGGGCTGGCCCTGGCGCGGGGCGCGGGCCATGCGCAGCACAGCATCGGCCACCGGCTGGCGTGGCGCTTCGGTCGTGCCGCGCGGATGACGGCCGGCTGGAGCGAAGGCTACTATGCCTGCCAGGTGACAGTGCCTATCCAGTGAGGGAGTGAGCGTGAGGGTAGTCATCGCCGATGACGAACCGCTGGCCCGCGAGCGCCTGCGCAGCCTGTTGGCGGCGCAGGAGGGCATCGACGTGGTGGCCGAGGCCGGCAACGGCGAGCAGGCCCTGCACGCGTGCGCGGAACTGCAGCCGGACCTGGTGCTGCTGGACATCGCCATGCCCGGGCTGGATGGCCTGGAAGCCGCACGCCACCTGGCCAGTTTCGAACCGCGGCCGGCGGTGGTGTTCTGCACCGCCTACGACGCGCACGCGCTGTCGGCGTTCGAGGCGGCGGCGATCGATTACCTGATGAAGCCGGTACGTGCCGAGCGTCTGGCCGCGGCCATCGCGCGCGCGCGCACGTTCCTGGCCGGCCGCGGTGGCCAGCCCGAGCACAGTGGTGGCCAGGCCCGCAGCATGCTGTGCGCGCGCCTGCGTGGCAGCCTGCGCTTGATTCCGCTGGACGACATCCACTACCTGCAGGCCGAAGAGAAGTACGTGGTGGTGCACCATGCGCGCGGCGAAGACCTGATCGAGGAATCGCTGAAGTCGCTGGAAGAGGAGTTCGCCAGTCGCTTCGTGCGCATCCACCGCAACTGCCTGGTGGCCCGCCATGAACTGGTGGAGCTGCGGCGCGGCGTGGGCGGGCAGGTGCAGGCGGTGCTGCGGCATGGCAAGCAGCCGCTGGAAGTGAGCCGGCGGTGCGTGGCTATGCTGAAGCAGGAACTGCGGCATCTGTGAGTTTTTCCGCGCGGCCTGCGGCCGCGACTGCTTTCAGATCAACATCAAGATCAACGGCAACAGCGGGTTGGTGGGCTCGCTGTTTATACGTGCTGGGTCGGGGGGGGGGGGGGGGGGGGGGGGGGGGGGGCGCCGCCCCCCCCCCCACCCCGGCGGGGGGGGCGGGCCGCGCCCCCCCCGCGCCCCCCCCCCCCCCCCCCCCCCCCCCCCCCCCCCAACCCTCTCGTTCTCTCCCTGCATCGGACGGCAGGAGCAGAGCAATGTTGTTATCGGAGGGAGAGAAATGTAGAGCCGCGCCATGCTCGGCTTCGAGCGAAGCGACCCGCTGTTGCTCTGCTCTTCTTTTGATTCTCCGTGGCTGGCGCACACAGAAACTGTCAGAGGCCGGGTGGGTGGGTTGCGCAGGGGCGTGAGCCGCATGGATGCGGCGACCGAGCTTACAGGGACGTACTTGCAGCGTCCCCTGCGCGGCCCACCCACCCGGCCAACTCACGAAGCTAGTCGACTGCCAGTCGACTCTACTGCCAGCCACGAGGGGCTCCGCCGTTGGCCGTATCCCGCCGATAGGCGCGATAATGTCGGCATGGAAACCGTCCGCATCGCCACCCGCAAGAGCCCGCTCGCCCTCTGGCAGAGCGAACACGTCGCCGACCGCCTGCGCCAGGCTTACCCCGGCCTGCACGTGGAACTGGTGCCGATGAGCACCCGCGGTGACGAGGTGCTCGACCGCTCGCTGGCGGCCATCGGTGGCAAGGGCCTGTTCCTGAAGGAGCTGGAGCTGGCCATGCTGCGCGGTGATGCAGACTGCGCTGTGCATTCGCTGAAGGATGTGCCGATGGAACTGGATGCGCCCTTCGCGCTGCCGGCCATGCTGACCCGCCACGATCCGGCCGATGGCTTCATCTCCAACCTGTACGCCTCGCTGGATGCGCTGCCCATCGGCGCGCGCGTCGGTACGTCCTCGCTGCGCCGCCAGGCCCAGTTGCGCGCGCTGCGCCCGGACCTGCAGCTGCTGGACCTGCGCGGCAACGTCAACACGCGGCTGGCCAAGCTCGACAACGGTGGCTACGACGCCATCGTGCTGGCCGTGGCCGGGCTGGAACGGCTGGGCCTGGGCAACCGCATCGTCGCCCGCCTGCAGCCGCCGCAGTGGCTGCCGGCACCGGCGCAGGGCGCGGTGGCGGTGGAATGCGATGGTGGCAACGCGCGGCTGATGGAATTGTTCGCGCGCCTCGATGACGCCGATACCCGTGCCTGCGTGGAAGCGGAGCGCGCGATGAACCGCGCGCTGCACGGCAGCTGCCATGTGCCGGTGGCGGCCATCGCGCAGTGGCAGGGCCAGGACCTGCACCTGCAGGGTATGGTCGGCAGTGCCAGTGATGGCCGCGCGGTGCGCGCCGAAGCGGTGGGCCCGGCCAGTGATCCGGAAACGCTGGGCCAGCAGGTGGCGAAGATGCTGCTGGATGACGGCGCAGGCGAGCTGCTGAACGTCTGAACCGCGACTCTACACATGTAGAACGGGCGCCCTGGGGCGCCCGTTTCTCATTTGAACTTGTAGACCACGTTCATCGTGGTCAATGTATCGGTCCTGCGCTTGTCTTCAGCCACGTCGCTGTTGTAACGGGCCTGCCAGCCGGCCTTCAGGGCCAGGTGCTCGTTCATGCTCACCGACACGCCGAAATCGTTCTGGCCGAAAGTGTTGTACGAGCCCGATTCGACCAGCAGGTTGTTGATCAGGTCGGTGTTGGACGTGATGGCGTACTTCAGTTCGAACTGGCCCTGGCCGATCAGACCGGTGCGGGTGCGGTCGTCTTCGGTGCTGTGGGTGCGGCTGACACCCGGGCCGATCAGCGCGTCGAAGGAGAACTTCTCGGTGTTGAACAGGCGGGTACCGTAGCCCAGGCCGAACGAGCTGCGACGATCATAGGTGGCGAAGTCATCGCGCTCGGTACGCACCTTGGCGAACAGCTGGCGGTGTTCGCCAAGCTGCAGCGCGCTGCCGGCGGCGCCGGTGTAGCGGTTGGCCGTGGTGTTGTCGCGGCGGGTGGTGGTGCCGTCGTCGGCGGTCTCGGTTACTTTGGAGCTCGAGCGCAGGCCGAACAGGTCCATGGTGTGCACCCAGTCGCCATCGGTATAGCGCAGGCGCAGGGCGCCGTTGAAGCTCTCGGTGCTGCTGTTGCCGCTGGCGGCGGCAAAGCCCAGTTCGCCACCGCTGCCACTCCACGGCGACGTCATCGCCGCCAGTTCGGAGGCATCCTGGGCATACGCCAAGGGTGCGCACAGCAGCAGGGGCACAAGCAGGGACACGCGCAGGGACATCAAGGCTTCTCCGAAGCGGTTATCAGCCCGTGATGATACTGGAAGCACCCTGACCATCAGAACGGGTCGGCAACGGCGCTTCAGCAGGCGTTACCGCCATCGCCCATTCAGGGGAGGTCGATGCGCAGCGCAGGGTCGTTGAAGCGCGAGTAGCGCAGGCGCAGCTGGTACGGACGCCCCTGGGTGCTGCCGTTGCGCACGATCTGCCGCGGCAGTCCCTGGTCGTCCACCCAGTACTCCAGGCGCTCGCCGGCGGCACCGACCAGCCGGTAATGGCGGGTATCGACGCCGTCCAGCGACTGCCGGCCCAGATCCTCGGCCTGCAGCGGGGCCGCCGGGGCATCGGCGGGCAGCGGGCTGCGCCACTGTTCCAGCAGGCCGGGCGGAGTCGGCACCTGCTGGATCGCGCCACCGGCCTGCAGGAACATGGTGTCGCCGATGATCGTCTGTGTCCCGGCCGGAGTGTGCAGCCGGAAGCGGTCGGGGGCGACGAAGTCCATCGCGCTGTGCACCGGCTGGGCCGCACCCAGCACGTCCAGCTCGGCGTGGAAGCTGCGCATTCCGGCCAGATGCTCGCTGGCCACGCGCACCGCCTGCGCCGGATCGGCGGCCGCGGCGGCCGGCACCGGGGCAGGGGCCAAGGCCGGGCCTGCAGCGGGGGCCGTGCCAGCCTCAGGTGCCGGGGCGCGATCACAGGCGGCCAGCAGCAGGCAGGCCAGCAGGGGCAGGGCAGGCAGGCGGCGCATCGGGCGTTCCATGGGGGCAGGGGCGCCCACGATAGCCCAAAGCTCCCGCACAACGCCCGCGACTCGGACATAATCGGGGGCATGGACCGATACGAACGAATCACCGCCCTGCATCGTCTGCTCAAGTCCGCGCGCTATCCGGTGACGGTGGCGACCCTGCAGGACAAGCTCGGTTGTTCCCGTGCCACCGTCTACCGGGATCTGGCCTTCCTGCGCGACGCGCTGATGGCGCCGATCGAGGGCGACGGCGAGGCCGGCTTCCGTTACCAGGCTGACGAAAGCGACCGCTTCGAACTGCCCGGGCTGTGGCTCAGTTCGGAGGAGCTGCATGCCCTGCTGGCCTCGCAGCACCTGCTGGCGCGGACCGGCGGCGGCGTGCTGTCGTCGGTGCTGGCGCCGCTGCAGCAGCGCATCGAAAGCCTGCTGGCGGCGCAGGCCGGCGTCTCCGACTGGCCGGTCGACCGGGTCCGGGTCATTCCGCACCGCGGCCGCAAGTTCGATGAAGGCAGCTTCCGCACCGTCGCCTCGGCCGTGCTGGAGCGCAAGCAGCTGGCGTTCGAGTACCGCGCCCGTTCCACCGACGAATCGACCCGGCGCACCGTGTCGCCGCAGCGCCTGACCCACTACCGCGACAACTGGTACCTGGATGCCTGGGACCATGATCGCGACGCCCTGCGCAGCTTTGCGGTGGATCGCGTGCACAAGGCGCGGGTGGTCGACAACGGCGCCCGCGACGTCGCCGAAACCGAGCTGGACGAGCAGCTGGGTGCCAGCTACGGCATCTTCTCCGGCCCGCCCAAGGGCTGGGCGACCATCCTGTTCAGTGCCAAGGCCGCGCGCTGGGTGGCCGACGAACACTGGCATTCCAAGCAGCAGGGCCGCTTCCTGCCCGATGGCCGCTACGAACTGAAGGTGCCCTACAGCGTCTCGCGCGAGCTGCTGATGGACGTGCTGCACTACGGTTCCGATGCCGAGATCGTCGAGCCGGTGATGCTGCGCGAGCAGGCCAAGGCGCTGCTCAGCCTGGCCCTGACCAACTACGAACCTTCCTGATCCCTCCCCCGAGAGACCCGTTGCCCCCATGAAGAAGACCCTGTTGCTGCCCCTGTTCGCCGCTGCGCTCGCCCTCACCGCCTGCGGCAAGTCCAGCGAGCCTTCGCAGAAGCTGGTGGTGGCCGCTACCGCCGTGCCGCATGCGGAGATCCTGGACGTGGTCAAGCCGATCCTCAAGGAGGAAGGCGTGGACCTGGACGTGCGCGTGTTCAACGACTACGTGCAGCCCAACGACCAGCTGGTGCAGAAGCAGGTGGACGCCAACTACTTCCAGACCGAGCCGTACCTGGATGCCTACAACCGCGACCGCAAGACCGACCTGACCAAGGTGATCGGCGTGCACATCGAGCCCTTCGGTGCGTACTCGCGCAAGGTCAAGTCGCTGGCTGAGCTGCGCGAAGGCGCTGACGTGGTCATCCCCAATGACCCGAGCAACAACAGCCGCGCGCTGATCCTGCTGCACAAGGCCGGCGTGATCGAGCTGAAGGACCCGAGCAACGCGCTGTCGACCCAGCGCGACATCATCGCCAACCCGAAGAAGCTGAAGTTCCGCGAGCTGGATTCGGCGATGCTGCCGCGCGTGCTGGACCAGGTCGACCTGGCCCTGATCAACACCAACTATGCGCTGGATGCCGGCCTCAACCCGACCCAGGATGCGCTGGCGATCGAGAGCAAGGATTCGCCGTACGTGAACTTCCTGGTCGCGCGCCCGGACAACAAGGACGACGCCCGCGTGCAGAAGCTGGCCAAGGCGCTGACCAGCCCGCAGGTGAAGGCCTTCATCGAGACCAAGTACAAGGGCGCGGTGCTGCCGGCGTTCTGATGGTGGGGTAGCGCCGGGGCATGCCCTGCGTGGGGTGTTCGCCGGGCATGGCCCGGCGCTACCGTCCTCAATCCACGTGGAAGGCGAGGGTGGCGGCCACGGCCTGCTGCCACCCGGCATACAGCTTTTCCCGCCGCGCCGCGTCCATCTGCGGCGCGAAGCGGCGGTCCAGGCCCCACTGCACGGCAATCTGTTCGCGGCTTTCCCAGAACCCCACCGCTAGCCCGGCCAGGTAGGCCGCACCCAGCGCGGTGGTTTCGGTCAGCCGTGGCCGCAGCAGCGGCACGCCGAGGATGTCGGCCTGGAACCCGGCCAGGAAGTCGTTGCCGATCGCACCGCCGTCGGCGCGCAGTTCGCTCAGGGCGATGCCCGCATCCGACTGCATCGCATCGAGCACGTCACGGGTCTGGTAGGCCATCGCCTCCAACGCCGCACGCACGAAGTGCGCCTTGCTGGTGCCACGGGTCAGACCGAACATCGCCCCGCGCACGTCGCTGCGCCAGTAGGGTGCGCCGAGGCCGACGAAGGCCGGCACCAGGTAGGCCCCGCCGCTGTCATCGACCTTCGCTGCCAGCGCCTGGCTGTCGCTGGCGCGGTCGATCAGGTGCAGCTCGTCGCGCAGCCACTGCACCACCGAGCCGGCGATGAAGATCGAGCCTTCCAGCGCATATTCCACTTTGCCGCCGATGCCCCAGGCGATGGTGGTCAGCAGGCCGTTGCGCGAATGCACCGCCTGGGCGCCGGTGTGCATCAGCATGAAGCAGCCGGTGCCATAGGTATTCTTGACCATGCCCGGCTGGAAACAGGCCTGGCCGAACAGCGCCGCCTGCTGGTCACCGGCGATGCCTGCGATCGGGATCGGATGGTCGAAGAAGAACTGCGGCCGCGTATGCGCGTACACCGCGCTGGAATCGCGCACGCTGGGCAGCATCGCGCGCGGGATGTCCAGCAGTGCCAGCAGGTCCTCGTCCCATTGCAGGGTGTGGATGTTGAACAGCAGGGTGCGCGCGGCGTTGCTGTAATCGGTGACGTGCGCCTGGCCACCGCTGAGGTTCCAGACCAGCCAGCTGTCGATGGTGCCGAACAGCAGTTCGCCGCGCTCGGCGCGCTGCTGCGCCCCCTCCACGTGGTCGAGGATCCAGCGCACCTTGGTGGCCGAGAAATACGCATCGATCAGCAGGCCGGTGCGCTCGCGGATCAATGCTTCGTGGCCATCGGAGCGCAGGCGCTCGCAGATCGCGTGACTTTGCCGTGACTGCCAGACGATGGCGTTGTGGATCGGCTGGCCGGTGGCGCGGTCCCAGACCACGGTGGTCTCCCGCTGGTTGGTGATGCCCAGCGCGACGATGTGCCGTGGGTCGATCTGCTCGCGGCTGAGCAGCTCGGTCATGGTCGAGTAGACGCTGGTGAGGATCTCGCGCGGATCGTGTTCCACCCAGCCCGGCTGCGGGAACAGCTGGCTGAACTCACGCTGCGCGCTGCCGACGATGTTGCCGGCGCGGTCGAACAGGATCGCGCGCGAACTGGTGGTGCCCTGGTCTATGGCCAGCACGTAGCGGGGCGTCATGGGGCGTCTCCGGTGGCGATGAATGGGTAGGGTCGAGCCTGCTCGACTGCCCCGAAAAACAGTCGAGCATGGCTGGACTCTACAAAACAACAACGGGCCCCGCAGGGCCCGTTGTTTCAACACCGTGGAGCAGGGAGCCGCTTAGAAGCGCGCACCGATGCCGAAGCCCACGGTCCACGGGTCAAGCTTGGCTTCACCCACCTTCTGGCCGGCCACCTTCAGGTCCGGGCGCGAGTGCATGTAGCGGGCATCGGCGCGGGCAAACCAGGTGGAGTTGATGTTCATGTCCACACCCACGGTGCCGATGGCACCCTTGGCGTCCTTCAGGCGGATGTCATCGCCACCGGCGAAGTTCTCGTTGCTGAAGGCCGACTGGAAGTAACCGACGCCCACGAACGGACGGAACACGTTGTCAGCCTGGCCGAAGTGGTACTGGCCGCTCAGCGCGACCGGCTGCTGCTCGACGCTGCCCAGGCGGGCATTGCCCGGACCCTTGACGCGATGGTCGAACTTGTCGGCAGCGCCCCACAGCTCAACGGCCCAGTTGTCGTTGACGTAGTAGCTGAAGCTGACGGTCGGCGCCGGGCCACCATCGACCTTCTTGATGCCGTCGATCGGGTCGTTCTTCGGCTGCAGCAGCGAGACGCCACCAACCACGGCAAAATGCTTGCCCGAGGCAGTGTCCGCGGAGCTGCTGTCCTGCGCGAAGGCAGCAGGAGCGAAGGCAGCGGAGGTCAGCAGGGCGAGGCTCAGAATACGGATGGAGCGCATGGGGGAAATCTCCTGTTGTTTCTTGTTTTTGGGCCCCGGTTGCGGGGCGATGTCACCGTAGTCGCCTCAACATGAATCGAATCCGACGCGCGTTAAAATTTGGTTTCCACTGTTCAGCGGGCAGAGCGAAAACGTTGTTTTATTGGGGTTTCATGCATATGCGACTGTTCATGCAGTTGGAGAAAACGTGAGCAGCGATGCGTTGTGCATCGGCCTGCCTGCGCGCGTGGATCGCGATTGCCGCGTGCTCGTGCTGGGCTCGATGCCCGGTGTTGCCTCGCTGCAGGAACAGCAGTACTACGCCCATCCGCGCAACCGTTTCTGGCCGTTGCTCGGTGATCTGTGCGGGTTCGATCCGGCGCTCGCCTACGAGGCGCGGCTGCGCGCGCTGGCCGATGCCGGGGTCGGCCTGTGGGATGTGATCGGCCAGTGCGAGCGCCGCGGCAGCCTGGATGCCGACATCGTGCGCGGCTCGGAAGTCCCCAATGCGTTGCCTGCACTGATCGCCGACCTGCCGCGGCTGCGCCTGGTCGCCTGCAATGGCGGGGCGGCCTGGCAGGCACTGCAGCGCTGGGTTGTGCCGGATCTGGCGGCAACGCCGGCGCTGCTCGCGCTGCCGTCCACCAGCCCGGCCAATGCCGCGTGGTCCCTGCCGCGCCTGCGCCAGGCCTGGCAGCCGCTGGCTGACGCGCTGGCGACATGAAGCGGACATCGTCGGGACAATACGCTACCCATTGGAAGTACCCGCAGGCCTTTGGCAACAGCGTGTCCCGGCGACGTGCGTACTGAAAACACCTGTAACGGTTGGCGCTGGCCCCCTCTGGCCGCACAATAGACGTTTCCCTACACCAGATTGCCGGAGTTATCCCCATGGCCGAAATCAAGGAAGCACTTGTCCCCGATATCGGTGACTACAGCGATATCCCGGTAATCGAGGTGCTTGTCGCCGTCGGCGACACGGTCAAGAAGGACCAGGGCCTGGTGACGCTGGAAAGCGACAAGGCCACGATGGAAGTGCCGTCCTCGGTGGCCGGTGTGGTCAAGGAAATCAAGGTCAAGGTCGGCGACAACCTCTCCGAGGGCAAGGTCGTGGCCCTGATCGAAGTGGCTGAAGGCGAGGCTGCCACGCCGGCCGCTGCTGCCCCGGCCCCGGCCAAGGCCGCTGCCCCGGCCGCCGCCACCCAGAGCGCCCCGGCACCGGTGGCTGCTGCCCCGGCCGCTGCGGCTGCCAGCGGCGGTGCCGTTGAAGCCCTGGTGCCGGACATCGGTGATTACACTGACATCCCGGTCATCGAAGTACTGGTCGCCGTCGGCGATACGGTCAAGAAGGATCAGGGCCTGGTCACGCTGGAAAGCGACAAGGCCACCATGGAAGTGCCGTCCTCGGTTGCCGGCGTGGTCAAGGAACTGAAGGTCAAGGTCGGCGACACCCTGTCGCAGGGTGCCGTGGTCGCCATCATCGAGGCCGAAGGCGCTGCCGCGCCGGCCCCGACCAAGGCCGCCGCTGCCGCCGCCCCGGCCGCTGCCGAGACCGCCACCAAGGTCGAGCCGGTCGCCGTTCCGGCCCAGCCGGACAAGCTGGCCGCGCGCGAGATCGCCTCGGCCGGTACCCCGGCCAGCCCGCCGGTGCAGTTCAACGCCGATGGCGTGCTGCCGGCCAAGGTGCCGTACGCCACCCCGGCCGTGCGCGTGTTCGCCCGCGAACTGGGCGTGGACCTGCTGCAGATCAGCGGCACCGAGAAGGGCGGCCGCATCACCAAGGGTGACGTGCAGAAGTTCGTCAAGGCCGCGCTCAGCAGTGGCGTGCCGGCTGCCGGCGGCGCCGCTGTCGCTGCCGGTGGTGGCCTGAACCTGCTGCCGTGGCCGAAGGTCGACTTCAGCAAGTTCGGCGATACCGAAGTGCAGCCGCTGTCGCGCATCAAGAAGATTTCCGGCGCGAACCTGGCCCGCAACTGGGCGATGATCCCGCACGTCACCCAGTTCGAACAGGCCGACATCACCGACCTGGAAGGCCTGCGCGTGGCGCTGAACAAGGAAAACGAGAAGGCCGGCATCAAGCTGACCATGCTCGCCTTCCTGATCAAGGCCAGCGCCGCGGCGCTGAAGAAGTTCCCGGAATTCAACGCCTCGCTCGATGCCAGCGGTGAAAACCTGACCCTGAAGAAGTACTTCCACATCGGCTTTGCCGCCGATACGCCGAACGGCCTGGTCGTGCCGGTCATCCGCGACGTGGACAAGAAGGGCGTGGTGCAGATCGCGCAGGAAACCACCGAGCTGGCCAAGAAGGCCCGCGACGGCAAGCTGGGCCCGGCCGACATGAGCGGCGGCTGCTTCTCGATCAGCTCGCTGGGCGGCATCGGTGGCACCGCGTTCACCCCGATCGTCAACGCACCGGAAGTGGCCATCCTCGGCGTCTCCAAGTCGGCCATCCAGCCGGTCTGGAACGGCAAGGAGTTCGCGCCGAAGCTGATGCTGCCGCTGTCGCTGAGCTACGACCACCGCGTCATCGATGGCGCCCTGGCCGCACGCTTCACCACGTACCTGTCGCAGGTACTGGCCGACATGCGCCGCGTGCTGCTGTAAGGCACCGCTTCGCCCCCACCGTGCGGCCGCTGCCCCTGGCGCGGCCGCGTGAACAGATGCAGTGACAGCCCGCCGGCCACGCCGGCCGGGCACGAGGAAAACCACCATGGCCACGATTGAAGTCAAGGTTCCCGACATCGGCGATTACAGCGATGTGCCGGTGATCGAAGTGTTGGTCGCCGTCGGCGACACCGTGAAGAAGGACCAGGGCCTGGTGACCCTGGAGTCGGACAAGGCCACCCTGGAAGTGCCGTCCTCGGCCGCCGGCGTGGTCAAGGAAATCAAGGTCAAGCTGGGTGACACTCTTTCCGAAGGCGCCGTGGTCGTGGTGCTGGACGCTGAAGGCGCCGCCGAAGCCCCGGCCAAGGCCGCTGCGCCGGCCCCGGCGGCAGCCGCCCCGGCCAGCAAGCCGCCGGTGACCCCGTCGCACCGCGCCCCGGCCGAGCCGGCGGCACCGAAGCCGGCGCTGTCCAGCGGCAAGCCGGCTGATATCGAATGCGAGATGGTCGTGCTGGGCTCGGGCCCGGGCGGCTACACAGCCGCCTTCCGCGCCGCCGACGTCGGCCTGGACACCGTGCTGGTGGAGCGCTACGCCAGCCTCGGCGGCGTCTGCCTCAACGTGGGCTGCATCCCGTCCAAGGCCCTGCTGCACGCCGCAGCGGTCATCGACGAAGTGGCCCATGCCGGTGATTTCGGCGTCGAATTCGGCAAGCCGACCATCACCCTGGACAAGCTGCGCCAGTACAAGGAAAAGGTCGTCAGCCAGCTGACCAAGGGCCTGGCCGGCATGGCCAGGCAGCGCAAGGTCCGCAGCGTGCAGGGCGTCGGCAGGTTTGTTTCGGCCAACGAACTTGAAATCATTGCGGCTGACGGCAGCACCCAGCTGCTGCGCTTCCAGAAGTGCATCATCGCCGCCGGTTCGCAGGCCGTGAAGCTGCCGAACTTCCCGTGGGACGACAAGCGCGTGATGGATTCCACCGACGCGCTGGAGCTGGCCGAAGTGCCGGGCTCGCTGCTGGTCGTCGGCGGCGGCATCATCGGCCTGGAAATGGCCACGGTGTATGCCGCGCTGGGCAGCAGGGTCACCGTGGTCGAGTTCATGGATCAGCTGATGCCGGGCGCCGACAAGGACTTGGTCAAGCCGCTGGCTGACCGCCTGAAGAAGCAGGGCATCGAAGTCCACCTGAAGACCAAGGCCTCGGGCGTCACCGCCGATGCCAGGGGCATCACCGTAACCTTCGAAGCTGCCGAGGAGGGCCAGACGCCTGCCCTGGCGCAGGGCACCTTCGACCGCGTGCTGGTGGCCGTGGGCCGCTCGCCCAACGGCAAAAAGATCGATGCCGAGAAGGCGGGCGTGCAGGTCACCGACCGCGGCTTCATTCCGGTCGACCGCCAGATGCGCACCAACGTGCCGCACATCTTCGCCATCGGCGACATTGTCGGTAACCCGATGCTCGCCCACAAGGCCACGCACGAAGGCAAGCTGGCTGCTGAAGTGGCTGCCGGCCACAAGAAGGAATGGGTCGCCCGCGTGATTCCGTCGGTGGCCTACACCAACCCGGAAATCGCCTGGGTTGGCGTGACCGAAACCGAAGCCAAGGCCAAGGGCCTGAAGGTCGGCGTGGCCAAGTTCCCGTGGGCCGCCAGCGGTCGCGCGATCGGCATCGGACGTACCGAGGGCTTCACCAAGCTGATCTTCGACGAGGAGACCCACCGCATCATCGGTGGTGCCATCGTCGGCGTGCACGCCGGTGACCTGCTGGCCGAGATCGGTCTGGCCATCGAGATGGGTGCTGAAGCCGAGGACATCGGCCACACCATCCATGCGCACCCGACGCTGAGCGAATCGGTGGCGATGGCCTCGGAAATCTACGACGGCACGATCACCGATCTGTACATGCCGAAGAAGAAATAACGCGCCTGCGCGTTGCACACGAAGAACCCGGCTAAAGCCGGGTTTTTTGTTGGCCGGACGGTGAGGGCCCATGAAAAAACGCGGCGCCGGTTGCCCGGGCGCCGCGCTGGAGAGATCGGGTAATGCTCGATCAGAAGGTCATGCTGATGCCGGCCACCGGGCCCTTGAATTCCTGCTTCAGGCCGATCACGCCGTCGCTGCCCTTCTGGTCCACGTCCAGCTTGAACCAGTCATAGCCGGCGAACACGCCGAAGGTCTCGGTGAAGCGGTATTCGACGATGGCGTTGGCGCGGCTCAGGTCGCCGTCGTAGTCGTCGAAGCTGCCCCACTTGGTGTTGAGGTACTGGCCCTGGATGTTGATCAGCCAGCGGTCGGCCGGGGTGAAGCTCAGGCGCGCGCCAACCACCGGGGCCACGCCGCTCTCGCTCTCGTCCAGGAAACGACCGTTGTAGACGTTGCCCAGGTCGGCAAAGCCCTTGGCGCTCACCTTTGCCCACTCGGCACCCAGCTGCAGGCCCATGTCGAACTTGTCGGTGTCCACCACCGAGTAGTCGTACACCAGGCTGGCGACCTGGTACTTCAGTTCGGCCTTGACGAAGCTGCCTTCCGGCACGTTGATCTGGCCGAAGGCAATGCCGTCGTCCAGGGTTTCGCGGCGGTCCTTGTCCCACTTGAAGTAGTCGAAGATCAGGCGCTGGCGGTCGCTGAAGCGGAACACGCCGTCAATGCGCGGCTCCCACTCCTTGCCGCCCATCTTGAAGTCTTCGCTGACATTGACGTCCTGGCCGGCGACGGTGGTGTTGCCACGGATGGTGTTGTCGTTCTCGATGTTCATGGCACCCACGCGCAGCGTGAAGCGCGGATCGCCCTCGGCAGCATGGGCGGCATTGGCGAACGAGGCGCCGGCGGCGAGCAGCGAGAGGGCGAGCAGGGTGGGTACGGGGCGCATCGCAGAGTCCTTGCAGTGGTTAATTCGGAATGAAGGCCACTGTGCCGGACGTGAGCGTCCACCCTACGTGAACGTATGGTCCACGCCGCGTAGACGGTTCAGCGCCGTTATGACGCTGCAAAGAAGATGGCCCCGCAGAGGACTACGGGGCCATCCTGGGACCTGCGGGGCGAAGCGTCGACGAGGTTGCTGCAGGCAGGTCGAAAGGTAGGACAGGACGCGCGCGGCAAAGTTCCGTGGCCTGCGACAAAAGTTGAATGCGCTGCATCGCAACAAAGCGCGGACGCTACTGTCCCCCCTGTGGGCGGTAAAATTCCTGCCGATACGGCAACTTGCGGCGTCGTGGATGAACAGGCAGCGGTTGTCTCACAAATTGTCCCATTGCTATACTTTGGCGGCTCGATGAGGCACGCACGCTGTAACAGCCTCCGCCCTTCACAAGAACCATGTGGGACATCCTGTGCTGAACTCCGTTGAAGCGGGTCGGCGACTGATGCTGCGCGCCGCGGTCTATCCGCTGGTCGCAGTGGCTGTCCTGGCCTTGGCATTCCTGCTCCTGGCAGGGCAGAAGGCCGCACTGGGTGCGCTGCTGTCTGGCGTGGCGGTCTCGGCGGGGGGCTGGGTGGCGGCACGGATGGCGCTGAGCGGGGGCGCAGTTGCAGCAGGTTCGGCGATGGCGCGCCTGATCATTGCGGTCGTTGCGAAGTGGGCAGTCGTTTTCGGCGTCCTGCTGGCGGGTTTCCTGGTCTTCAAGCTGCCTGCATTGGCGCTGTTGGCCGGTATCGCCGTCGGTTTGATGTTCCAGGTCCTGGCTCTGGCCAGGCGTTGACAGAATTCAATTAACTAAGGTTCCGGACACATGGCGGGCGAGGCTCTAACCCCTACCAGCTACATCCAGCATCACCTGCAGAACCTGACCGCACCGGTCGGCAACGGCGAAGGGATGTTCTGGCACATCCACGTCGATACCTTCCTCACCGCCGTCCTGATGGGCCTGGTGATCGTGGTCGCGTTCTGGATGGGCACCCGCAAGGCAACCGCCGGCGTGCCGGGCAAGTGGCAGGCCTTCGTGGAAATCTGCCTGGAGTTCGTTGACCGCCAGGCCAAGGACACCTACCACGGCAAGAGCAAGCTGGTCACGCCGATCGCCATCACCATCTTCTTCTGGATTCTGCTGATGAATCTGCTGAAGATGATCCCGGCTGATTTCATCGCCAAGCCGCTGGAAATGGCCGGTGTTCATTACTGGAAGCCGGTGCCGACCGCTGACGTCAACGCCACCCTGGGCATGGCCTTCAGCGTGTTCTTCCTGATGCTGTTCTTCGCGCTGAAGTCGAAGGGCCTGCTGGGCTTCATCAAGGAATTCCTGACGGCGCCGTTCGGCAAGTGGATGATGCCGTTCAACCTGATCCTCAACATCGTCGAGTGGCTGAGCAAGCCGATCTCGCTGGCGATGCGACTGTTCGGCAACATGTTCGGCGGCGAAATCGTGTTCCTGCTGATCTGGGTGCTGGGTGGTGCCGGTTTCTTCGGTGCCATTGCCGGTGGTGCATTCGGTCTGGGCTGGATGCTGTTCCACCTGCTGGTGATCCCGCTGCAGGCCTTCATCTTCATGATGCTGTCGATCGTGTACCTGAGCCTGTCGGAAGACGCTCACTAAAGTTCCAAGCTTCAACCAGTTTCACCTTCATCCGTTTCATCACCCTTAGCAACTTAGTTCCTGGAGATAACCATGTACTTCGCCGTCCTGACCAACTTCGCGCAGATTCAGAGCTCCACCGCCCTTGCCGTCGGCATCATGATCGGCCTGGCCGCGCTGGGCGCTGGCCTGGGTCTGGCCATCATGGCTGGTAAGTTCCTGGAGTCGGCCGCCCGCCAGCCGGAACTGATCCCGGTCCTGCAGGTCCGCATGTTCATCACCGCCGGCCTGATCGACGCCGCGTTCATCATCTCGGTCGCCGTCGGCCTGCTGCTGGCCTTCGCCAACCCGCTGTCGGCTGCCTTCGCTGGCGCCGTCACCAAGGCTCTGGCCGGCTGATACAGCGGTTTGAGACGACCGGGTGCTGATGCACCCGGTTTCGGATGAAGGCCGGATGCGCCGCTTCGGCGGCGCGTCCACCCCGAAACCAGCGATCGAGCTAACCATGAATATCAATTTCACCCTTCTTGCGCAGGCGCTCGCCTTCGCTGGTCTGATCTGGATCATCGCGACCAAGATCTGGCCGCCGCTGATGAACGCGATCGAAGAGCGCCAGCAGAAGATCGCTGAAGGCCTCGCTGCTGCCGACCGCAGCCAGAAAGATCTGGCCCAGGCGCAGGAGAAGGTCAACGAAGCGCTGAAAGAAGCACGCACCAAGGCCAACGAGATCATCGACCAGGCCCACGCGCGCGCCAACCAGATTGTTGATGCTGCCCGTAACGAAGCGATCACCGAAGCCACCCGTCAGAAGGAACTGGCCCAGGCTGAGATCGACGCCGCCGCCAACCGTGCCCGTGAAGATCTGCGCAGGCAGGTGTCCGCGTTGGCCGTGACCGGTGCCGAAAAGCTCCTCAAGCGCGAAATCGACGCCAACGCCCACAAGGCGCTGCTCGACGAGCTGGCCTCGGAGATCTAAGGATGAGCCAGGCCCTCACGCTTGCCCGCCCGTACGCCCGCGCCGCCTTCGCGACCGCGCGTGACGAAGGCACGTTCGCGCCGTGGTCGGACGCCCTGGCGTTCTCCGCCCACGTCGCCGCCGACCCGCGCGTGGCGGCCCTGCTCGCCAACCCGGAGCTGGGTCGCGACGAAGCCGTCGCACTGCTGGCACCGGAAACCCACGGTGAGACCTACTCGCGTTTCCTCGCCGTGCTGGCCGAATCGCATCGTCTGCCGCTGCTGCCGGAAATCGCTGGCATGTTCGACGCGCTGCGCGCCGAAGCCGAGCACGTGGTCAAGGCCACGGTGACATCGGCGGCCGAACTGTCGGCCGGTGAGCTGGACGCGATCAAGGTCGCGCTGCGCAAGCGCTTCAACCGCGAGGTCGACGTGACCACCGCGGTCGATGCCTCGCTGATCGGCGGTGCCGTCATCGACGCCGGCGACGTGGTCATCGATGGTTCGCTGAAGGGCAAGCTGGCCCGTCTGCAGACCGCGCTCGCTAACTGAATTCATTTAACGTCCGGCCCCGCTGCCGGCACTAGGACTTGACGATGGCAACCACGCTCAACCCCTCCGAAATCAGCGAACTGATCAAGAACCGCATCGAGAAGGTCAAGCTGGCCGCAGAATCGCGCAACGAAGGCACCGTGACCAGCGTGTCCGACGGCATCGTGCGCATCTTCGGCCTGGCCGACGTGATGCAGGGCGAAATGATCGAACTGCCGAACAACACCTTCGCCCTGGCCCTGAACCTGGAGCGCGACTCGGTCGGCGCCGTGGTCCTGGGTGACTACGAGCACCTGCGCGAAGGCGATGTCGCCAAGACCACCGGCCGCATCCTGGAAGTGCCGGTCGGTCCGGAACTGCTGGGCCGCGTCGTGAACGCGCTGGGCGAGCCGATCGACGGCAAGGGCCCGCTGGGCACCGACCTGACCGCCCCGGTGGAGCGCGTTGCGCCGGGCGTGATCTGGCGCAAGTCGGTCGACCAGCCGGTGCAGACCGGTTACAAGTCGGTCGACGCGATGATCCCGATCGGCCGTGGCCAGCGCGAGCTGATCATCGGCGACCGCCAGACCGGCAAGACCGCGATGGCCATCGATGCGGTGATCAACCAGAAGGGTACCGGCATCAAGTGCGTGTACGTTGCGATCGGCCAGAAGGCTTCGACCATCGCCAACATCGTGCGCAAGCTGGAAGAGAACGGCGCCCTGGCCCACACCGTCGTGGTTGCCGCAACCGCTTCCGAATCGGCTGCCATGCAGTACATCAGCGCCTACTCGGGCTGCACCATGGGTGAGTACTTCATGGACCGCGGCGAAGACGCGCTGATCGTGTACGACGATCTGTCCAAGCAGGCCGTGGCCTACCGCCAGATCTCGCTGCTGCTGAAGCGCCCGCCGGGCCGTGAAGCCTACCCGGGTGACGTGTTCTACCTGCACTCCCGTCTGCTCGAGCGCGCTGCCCGCGTGTCCGAGGAGTACGTCGAGAAGTTCACCGAAGGCAAGGTCACCGGCAAGACTGGTTCGCTGACCGCGCTGCCGATCATCGAAACCCAGGCGGGCGACGTGTCCGCCTTCGTTCCGACCAACGTGATCTCGATCACCGACGGCCAGATCTTCCTGGAAACCGACCTGTTCAACGCCGGCATTCGCCCGGCCGTGAACGCCGGTATCTCGGTGTCGCGCGTCGGTGGCTCGGCCCAGACCAAGATCATCAAGAAGCTGTCCGGCGGCATCCGCATCTCGCTGGCCCAGTACCGTGAGCTGGCTGCGTTCGCGCAGTTCGCCTCGGACCTGGACGAAGCGACCCGCAAGCAGCTGGAGCGTGGCCAGCGCGTCACCGAGCTGATGAAGCAGAAGCAGTACGCGCCGATGTCGATCGCCAACCAGGCGCTGTCGATCTACGCCGTGAACGAGGGTTACCTCGACGACGTGCCGGTCAACAAGCTGCTGGCCTTCGAAGAAGGTCTGCACGCCCACTTCGCCAACACCCAGGGCGAGCTGGTCGGCAAGGTCAACGCCACCGGCGGTTGGGACAACGACATCGAAGGTGCCTTCAAGAAGGGCATCGCCGAGTTCAAGACCACCGGCAGCTGGTAATCCAGCGCTCGTAGAGCGGGGCTCGCCCCGCTCAAACGGTTGAACAACGCGGGGCAACAGCCCCGCGCCACGGGAAACAAGAGATGGCAAGCGGACGCGAAATCAAAACCAAGATCAAGAGCGTGCAGAACACCCGCAAGGTGACGCGCGCCCTGGAAATGGTCTCGGCCTCCAAGATCCGCAAGGCGCAGGATCGGATGAAGACCTCGCGTCCGTACGCGCAGGCGATGAAGCAGGTGATCGGCCACCTGGCCCAGGCCAGCACCGATTACCAGCATCCGTTCCTGGTCGAGCGCGAGCAGGTCAAGCGGGTCGGGTTCATCGTGATCTCCTCCGATCGCGGCCTGGCTGGCGGCCTCAACAACAACCTGTTCCGCAGGATGCTGGGCGAAGCCAAGGCATGGCAGGACAAGGGTGCTGAAGTGGACCTGGTGACCATCGGCCAGAAGGCATCGACCTTCTTCCGCCGCGTGAAGGTCAACATGGTCGGCAGCGTGACCCACATCGGCGACGTGCCGAAGCTGGAATCGCTGATCGGTGTGATCAAGGTCATGCTCGACGCCTTCACTGAAGGCAAGGTCGACCGTGTGTACCTGGTCTACAACCGCTTCGTGAACACCATGACGCAGAAGGCCAGCTTCGATCAGCTGCTGCCGCTGCCGCCGGCTGAGAAGCAGGTCGCTCACCACGACTGGGACTACCTGTACGAACCCGATGCCGCGACCGTGCTCGAGCACGTGATGACGCGTTACATCGAGTCGCTGGTGTACCAGGCACTGCTGGAAAACGTCGCTTCCGAGCATGCCGCACGCATGGTCGCGATGAAGGCGGCGAGCGACAACGCCAACAAGCTGATCGGCACCCTGCAGCTCGTCTACAACAAGGCGCGCCAGGCAGCGATCACCCAGGAAATCTCCGAAATCGTCGGCGGCGCGGCAGCAGTCTGACCGCGTTCGTTCAAAGCACACATTAGAGGATGCAGCAATGAGTCAGGGCAAGATCGTTCAGATCATCGGCGCGGTCGTCGACGTCGAATTCCCGCGTGAGTCGGTGCCGAAGGTGTATGACGCACTGAAGGTCGAAAACACCGAGATCACCCTCGAAGTCCAGCAGCAGCTGGGCGACGGCGTGGTGCGTACCATCGCCCTCGGTTCCACCGACGGCCTGAAGCGCAACCTGGTAGCCGTCAACACCGACCGCGGCATCTCCGTGCCGGTCGGCGCTGGCACCCTGGGCCGCATCATGGACGTGCTGGGCCGTCCGATCGACGAAGCCGGCCCGGTGGCCGCCAGCGACAGCTGGGAAATCCACCGTGCGGCCCCGTCGTACGAAGACCAGTCCCCGGCCACCGAGCTGCTGGAAACCGGCATCAAGGTCATCGACCTGATGTGCCCGTTCGCCAAGGGCGGCAAGGTCGGCCTGTTCGGCGGCGCCGGCGTCGGCAAGACCGTCAACATGATGGAACTGATCAACAACATCGCCAAGGCGCACAGCGGTCTGTCCGTGTTCGCCGGCGTGGGTGAGCGTACCCGTGAGGGCAACGACTTCTACCACGAAATGAAGGACTCCAACGTCCTCGACAAGGTGGCGATGGTGTACGGCCAGATGAACGAGCCGCCGGGCAACCGTCTGCGCGTCGCACTGACCGGCCTGACCATGGCGGAGTACTTCCGCGACGAGAAGGACGAAAACGGCAAGGGCAAGGACGTTCTGCTGTTCGTCGACAACATCTACCGCTACACCCTGGCCGGTACCGAAGTCTCGGCACTGCTGGGTCGTATGCCGTCCGCCGTGGGTTACCAGCCGACCCTGGCCGAGGAAATGGGCGTCCTGCAGGAACGCATCACCTCGACCAAGAACGGTTCGATCACCTCGATCCAGGCTGTCTACGTTCCCGCGGATGACTTGACCGATCCGTCGCCGGCGACCACCTTCGCCCACCTGGACTCGACCGTCACCCTGTCGCGTTCGATCGCCTCGCTGGGTATCTACCCGGCCGTCGATCCGCTGGATTCCACCAGCCGCCAGATGGACCCGCTGGTCATCGGCCACGAGCACTACGACACCGCCCAGCGCGTCCAGCAGACCCTGCAGAAGTACAAGGAACTGAAGGACATCATCGCCATCCTGGGCATGGACGAACTGTCCGAAGAAGACAAGCAGGCCGTGTCGCGCGCCCGCAAGATCGAGCGCTTCTTCAGCCAGCCGTTCCACGTGGCCGAAGTGTTCACCGGCTCGCCGGGCAAGTACGTGTCGCTGAAGGACACCATCCGTGGCTTCAAGGCCATCGTCGATGGCGAGTACGACCACCTGCCAGAGCAGGCGTTCTACATGGTCGGCAGCATCGAAGAAGCGGTCGAAAAGGCCAAGAAGATGGCTGAGAAGGCCTGATCATGAGCACCATCCGTTGCGACATCGTCAGCGCCGAGCAGGAAATCTTCCGTGGTGAAGCGACTCTGGTCGTGGCTACGGGTGAGCTCGGCGAACTGGGCATCGCGCCCAAGCACGCACCGCTGATCACCCGTCTGAAGCCGGGCAAGATCGTGGTGACCACGCCGAACGGCGAGCAGCTGGATTTCGCCATTTCCGGCGGCATCCTGGAAGTGCAGCCGCAGGTGGTGACCGTGCTGGCCGACACCGCGATCCGCGCGCAGGACATCGACGAAGCCTCGGTCCGCAAGGCCAAGGAAGAAGCCGAGCGCATCCTGGCCAACCGCGGCGAAGCCATGGAAGTGGCCGAAGCCCAGCAGAAGCTGGCTGAGGCCGTGGTGCAGCTGCAGGCGCTGGAGCGCCTGCGCAAGACCCTCAAGCACTGAGGTTTACGCCACACCCGCACAAACGCCGGCCTCGTGCCGGCGTTTTTGTTTGTGCCGGCGGCGTTGGTAGAGTCGACCGTTGGTCGACTATCGCGCGCAGCGCGGGTTTCAAGCGGCCCCCGGAAGAGCAGTCGACCAACGGTCAACTCTACCGGGTAGGTTTTCCTGCGGCACCGACGGGTAGAGTCCGCCGTCAGCGGTAGACCACGTAGCGCATCAGCAGGAACGACACCGCGGCCAGCGCTCCTTCCACCAGTGGCTTCGCCAGCCAGGCGTATTGCAGGCCCAGCGCATGGTGGGCGGCGGACACCAGCAGCGTGCTGGCTACGGTCAGCAGCAGCCATACCGGCAGGAAGCGGGCGAAGCGCTGCCAGCCCAGGCGCTGCCGGCCCTGCGCATCGGCGAAGGTGATCCGCCCGTTCAACCAGAAGCCCAGAAGCATGCCGGCCACGCGCCCGGCGATGTTGGCCGGGGCCACCGGTACGCCCGCCGCAGTGAGGGCAACAAACACCAGCCAGTCCAGCAGCAGCTGCAGCAGGCCGATGACGATGTAGGCGGTTCCCTGGCGGAGCAGGGTCATGACGGCTCCCGGCCGTCCGGCACGAGGTGCAGCGTCTGCCACTCCACGCAACCCGAGCAGCCGCCGTGCATGCGCGCCGGGCTCATCCCGCAGGCGTCTGCACGGGCGGCGGCAGGGACCACCATTGATGTTTGCCGGCCTCGCCCTGCAGTTCCGCGCCGGCCAGCTGCAGTGCCGCGCGTTGTGGTGCCGTCAGGCTGCTGGTGTTGAGGATGATGTGGCCGGCCTGCATGTCCCGCATCAATGCCAGCCACTGCTGCCCGCTGGCATCCTGCTCGGCGATCGCTGCCGCCGCTTGGAGCGTGGGCGCGTACCAGGCAACACTGCGGCCGCGGTTGCCGAACTCGGCGAAGTAGGGCGCGGCGGTGTCCAGCACCAGGACATTGCCTCTCCCATCGGCCGACACCCGCATGGCAGCTGCCAGCGAACGTTCGGGAGTGAAGCGCTGGAACAGGGGCTCGTCAAGGCCAGCTGCCTTCAACGTGTCCTTCAACGCACCGCTGCGCATCATCCAATAGCCCGTCGACTGCAGGCTGACATTCAGTGCGCAGATCGTGACCAGCAGAACCAGCAGCGGCCGGCGCGGGGTGACCGCGCCCAGCGCCGCGACGGCTACTACCGACAGCAGCACCATGCCCGGGTAGGCATAGCGCAGGTACTGCACAGGCAGCAGCGGCAGGACCAGCACGGCCATTGCCACCAGTGCTGCCGCGCGCGTGGACGGTCGCAGCAGGGCCAGCAGCCACAGGCCCGCCAGGCCGACCAGCACCACGCCCGCCGCGCCATCCTGCGATTCGAAGTAGCGCGAGGAATGGAACGTGAGCATCCATGGCAGGTTCGCGCCGAAGCCGACGCTGTAGGTGGCATCGAGGAAGTTGACGGGCGCGTAGTACGGCGAATGGAAAATGCCGTTGAACAGCGGCAGCACCGGATTGCCGGCGATCCAGGTGGCGTAGGCATAGCTGGAGGCGCCCACCAGCAGGCCGACCAGCGCCACCAGTGCGATGCGTGGCAGCGATGGCCACGGATGACGTACCAGCGCCCAGAGCAGCACCGGCAGTGCCAGCAGGGCGCCCATGGTCTTGATCGCCAGCAGCCCACCCGCCAGCACCGCCAGCAGCAGCCAACTGGACAGGCGGGAATCGCGCGGGGCTGCGGCCAGTGCACACATCCACAGCAGCACTGCCGCCGTAGGCAGTTCGGTCTGCATGCCGCCGGCCAGGCCCGCGGTCAGTGGCAGGCTGGCCACCATGGCAACGGCGAGCCAGCGCGACAGCTCACCCGCCCCCAGTTGTGCAGCCAGCTGCCAGGCAGCCGTGCCCAGTGCCAGCAGCCAGAATGCATTGACCGGGCCGCGCGCTTCAGCGCCGGACACAAGCTGTGGGAGCGCATGGATCACATCGGTTGCCCATGGAGCCAGCGCCCAGATCTGATGCTCCGGCGCAGGCTGGTATACCCCCAGTTCCAGCAACTGCCACGGCAGCCGCAGGTGATAGGTCAGGTCGTCATACTGCAGGGTCGGCAGCCAGCAGGCCGTGCTGGCCAGTCCAAGCACGAGCACGGCGAAGGCAGCGCTGCGTGGTGCAGCAGCCACCGCCTGCCGCCACTGCGTGGCCGCAGCCCGCAGCGCGGATGACAGCGGCGCGCGGCGCCAGGCCACCAGTACCAGGCAGGCCAGCAGGTAGACCCAGCGGTAGTGGATCGGCAGCAGCAGCGTCCAGCCCAGCACCGCGGCCATCATCAGCAGGCCTGCGCAGGCCTGCAGCGCGAACGCGCGTTGCGCGAACAACGTCGCACCTAGGGCGACTGCGGCCAGCAGCATCAACAGCGTTGCCAGGAACGGCGACACGCCAGCGAACACCGGCAGCAGCAGCAGCCAGAGCACGCCCAGCACGCTGGCCATCGACCAGTGGCGCCAGCGCTTCAGCAGCATCCCGGCGCCGCACGCCAACAGGCCGATTGCCACAAGTTCGCCGAAGCGGCCCCAGGGGATGCTGCGGGCCAGGGGCGTCGTGCACAACCCGATGACGAGCAGGGCAGCGCCCAGCCATGGAAGCAGGTTCGGGAGTCGACTGTGGATGACGGGCATGGTTCACGTAGCGCAAGGGAACACGTCGGCTATGCTAGCAGCCAGTCCACAGTTCGCTGCCGCCCGGTACATCCCATGACCCAAGCCCTGCACGTCATCATCCTCGCCGCCGGCGCTGGCAAGCGCATGAAATCCGTGCTGCCGAAAGTGCTGCAGCCCATCGCCGGCCAGCCGATGCTGGCCCATGTGATTGCCGCGGCACGCGAACTGCAGCCGGCCGCCATCCATGTGGTGTACGGGCATGGCGGTGAAGCCGTGCGGCAGCGCTTTGCCGACCAGACCGACCTGTTGTGGGCCGAACAGGCGCAGCAGCTCGGCACCGGCCATGCGGTGGCGCAGGCGATGCCGGAGGTGCCGGATGCGGCGCAGGTGTTGGTGCTGTACGGCGACGTGCCGCTGATCCGCGCGCAGACCCTGCGCCACCTGCTGGCGCAGCCGGGTCGCCTTGCGGTGCTGGTGGCCGAGGTCGACGACCCGACCGGCTACGGCCGTATCCTGCGCGATGCCGAAGGCAAGGTCGGCGCCATCGTCGAACAGAAGGATGCCGATGACGAGCAGCGCCGCATCCGGATCATCAATACCGGCATCATCACCGCCGAATCGACCGCGCTGCGGCGCTGGCTGTCGCAGCTGTCCAACAGCAATGCGCAGGGCGAGTACTACCTGACCGATGTGTTTGCCTTTGCCGCGCACGAGTACACCCCGGCGGAGATGGCCCTGGTGTCCGACGCGCAGGAAGCCGAAGGCGCGAATGATCCCTGGCAGCTGTCGCAGCTGGAGCGTGCATGGCAGCGCCGCGCAGTGCGTGCCCTGTGCGCGCAGGGCGCGCGCGTGCTGGACCCGGCGCGGCTGGATATCCGCGGCGAGGTCACGGTCGGCAGCGATGTGCTGATCGATGTCGATGTGATCCTGGAAGGCAGAGTGGAGCTGGCCGACGGCGTGACCGTGGGGCCGTTCACCCGCTTGAAGGATGTGCGCCTGGGGCCGGGTACCGAAGTGCGCGCGCACTGTGACCTGGAAGGCGTGGTGACCGAGGGTGCCGCGCAGATCGGCCCGTTCGCGCGCCTGCGCCCGGGCACCGTGCTGGCCGACGGCGTGCACGTGGGCAACTTCGTGGAAACCAAGAAGGTCACCCTGGGCGTGGGCAGCAAGGCCAATCATCTGACTTACCTGGGTGATGCGGTGATCGGCAGCAAGGTCAACATCGGCGCTGGCACCATCACCTGCAACTACGACGGGGTGAACAAGTCGACCACGACCATCGGCGACAAGGCCTTCATCGGTTCCAACAGCGCGCTGGTGGCGCCGGTGACGATTGGCGAAGGCGCGACCATCGCGGCGGGATCGGTCATCACCCGCGATGCGCCGGACGGCACGCTGACCCTGGCCCGTGCGCGGCAGGAAACCATCGACGGCTGGAAGCGGCCGGTGAAGAAGGGCTGAGGCACCGCCGCGATCCACGCATGGCGTGGATCTACCGGGAATGTCAGTCAAGGTAGCGCCGGGCCATGTCCGGCGGCAGTAGATCCACGCCATGCGTGGATGCGGCCGACCGGTCAATTCACCGGCAGCAGGATCGACACGCACAACCCGCCATCACCGCGGTTCTGCAGGGATACCCGGCCGCTGTGCGCCTCGACGATCTCGCGGGTCAGTGCCAGGCCCAGGCCGGTGCCGTTGCGCTTGGTTGAATAGAACGGCATCAGCGCGTTCTGCAGCACCTGCTCGTTCATGCCCTTGCCGCGGTCCAGCACGTCCAGGCGCAGCCACTGCGGCAACCGTGTCAGCTGCACCTGCACGTCGTCGTTGGGCGGCTCCGCTTCGGCGCAGGCTTCGTGTGCGTTCTTCAGCAGGTTCAACAGCGCCTGGCCGAACTGGGCGATGTCGATGCGGCTGCTCAGCGTCTCGTCCGGCTCGCGGTCCATGCCGAACGGAATCTGCTGGCGCAGGCTGGACAGGAACGGCGCCCAGTGCACGGTCTGCAGCTGCGGCTGCGGCAGTTTGGCGAAGCGTGCATAGCCGCGGATGAAGCCTTCCAGATGGCGTGCGCGGTCTTCGATGGTGCTGAAGATCTCGGGCAGGCGATCGAAGCGTTCGCGCCTGACCAGTTCGCCGCCTGAGTGGGCCAGCGAGGCGATCGGTGCCAGCGAGTTGTTCAGTTCGTGGCTGATCACCCGGATCACTTTCTTCCAGGTCTGCACTTCCTGCCGGCGCAGTTCGGCGGTCAGCTGGCGCACCAGCAGCAGGTCGTGCGGGCGGCCGTTCAGATGGAACGCGCGCCGCGACAGATGGTAGACCTGCTCGTCGTCCTCATCGGGCTCGACGCCCTCCTCGACCTCCGCGCGCACCGCGAACAGGCTGTCGCCGCCGCGTGCGATGGCATCGCGCAGTTCCACCGGCAGCTGCTCGAGCACCTCTTCCATGCGCTGGCCTTCCAGCTTCCAGCCACCGTGCAGCAGCTTGCGTGCGGCCAGGTTGGAAAACACCACGCGGGAAATGCCATCGCCACCGGCCGCGATCAGCAGCATCGCCACCGGCGTGTTCTGCACCATGGTGTCCAGCAGCAGTTCGCGCTGCACCAGGCCCTGGCGCTGCTCGCGCAGCACGTCGCCCAGTTCGCGGTGCGCGTCTACCAGGTCGCCTAGCTCGTCGTTGCCCGGCCAGTACACGCCGAAGTTGAACTCACCATCGCGATAGCTGCTGGTGGTGCCGGCCAGTGCGCGCATCAGCGAGCGCACCGGTGCGGTGGCGCGGCGCAGCGACCACCACATCAGCGACAGCAGCACGACCGAGGAGATCCCCGTCACCCACCAGCCGTGGTTCATCCAGTAGGCCAGCAGCCACGGCAGTGCGGCGGCCAGCGCCAGCACCGGCAGCAGGCGCAGGAACAGGAGGAAGGTGAAGGAGCGCCGTTTCATTCGCGCGGAATGCCGTGGCGGTCCATGCGCCGGTACAGCGCCTGGCGGCTCAGGCCGAGCTCGGCCGCGGCCTGGGCGATGACGCCGTGGTTGCGGGCCAGCACGTCCTCGATGCGTGCACGGTCGGGATCGTTGCCGGCGCTCGGGGTCGGGCGCGGCGCGGCCGCTGCACGTGGCAGGTTGAGGTCAGCCACCTCGATGCGGTTGCCGCTGGCCAGCAGCTCGGCACGCTGGATCACGTTGCGCAGCTCGCGCACGTTGCCTGGCCACGGGTGCCGCTGCAGTGCGGTGGCAGCAGCGGTGGACAGCGGCTTGCCGGCGCTGAGGAAGCGTTCGGCCAGCGGCACGATGTCGCCCGGTCGCTCCGCCAGCGGCGGCAGCACCAGTTCCACCGTGTTGAGTCGGTAATAGAGGTCTTCGCGGAAGCTGCCGTCGCGGATCATCGCCGGCAGGTCGGCGTTGGTCGCGCTGACCACGCGGACCTTGACCTGGCGCTCGCGGTTGGAGCCCAGGCGCTCGAAGCGGCCGGTTTCCAGTACGCGCAGCAGCTTCATCTGCCCGCCCAACGACAGGTTGCCGATCTCGTCCAGGAACAGCGTGCCGCCGTCGGCGGCTTCGAACTTGCCCTCGCGCGCCTTGTTGGCACCAGTGTAGGCACCGGCTTCGGCGCCGAACAGTTCGGCCTCGATCAGTTCGGAGGGCAGGGCACCGCAGTTGACCGCCACAAACGGGCCCTTCGCCACCAGCGAATTGGCCTGGATGATCTGCGCGATCTTCTCCTTGCCGGCGCCATTGGGGCCGGTGATCAGCACCGGCAGTTCCGAACGCGCGACCTGACAGGCCAGGGCGATGACACGTTCGCTGGCGGGATCGGCGAACACCGCGCCGCACAGCGCGTATTTCTCTTCCAGCGCGTTTCGCTGGCGTTCCTCGCGGGCGCGGCGCTGGTCCAGCTCGCGACGCGCTTCGGACAGTTCAAGCAGGTTGTTGACCGTGGTCAGCAGCTTGCGGTCATCCCACGGCTTGGCCAGGTAATCGGCGGCGCCGGCCTTGACCAGGTCCACCGCGCTGCTCAGGTGCGTCCAGGCGGTCAGCAGGATGACCGGCAGGTCCGGATGGCGCGCGCGGATCTGCGCGAACAGGGCCTCGCCTTCTTCGCCCGAGGTGGTGTCCTCGGTGAAGTTCATGTCCTGGATGACCAGGTCGACGGCGTGTGCTTCCAGCATCGCCAGGCCGTCGGCCGGGCTCTGCGCCTGCAGGGTGTCGATGTCATGCAGGGAAAACAGCACGTCCAGCGCGGTACCCACGCTGGCGTTGTCATCGATGATCAGGATCGCGGGCATGGTCCGAATACAGGTAGCGCCGGGCGATGCCCGGTCAAAGGGTAGCGGCGGGGGCCGCCCCCGCCGGGCCGGGGTTAAGAAGACCCGCGCCCCCGGGGCCGACCCCGAAGGAGACGCACACACTACCACAAACCCACAACACCCCGGAGGCG